>CBINIO010000048.1:0-14056 GCA_966250725.1 uncultured Chitinophaga sp. | reverse complement strand
TGATCGACGATGACCGCTCCCAGAACAGACATCATAAAAGCCAAACAGCCCCTGAATATCAGCAATAGCCGGCTCGGGTGAATGGATAAGACGATCTGCTTTTCAACCTGCACAATGATTACTGTAGAGAGAACGCCGGCCAGCATGCAACCCGGCAGATCGAGCGACAGGTAACGATGCGCAAAAGTAAACCCTACGAAAAACCATAGTATGCAAACGATCAGCATGGCCGCCGTATATTTCTTAACTGATTTAAAAGCCGCCTCGCTACAGTTTCTAAGAATATTGTAATTGTAACCGGTCAGGAAGCAGCCGAAACGGACCCACAAATGTTTCATAAAGTCGATTTAAAAGTTCTTGTTCAGGATGATGTGACCGGAAATTGCCGCCAGCCCGTTCCTGAATCCTCTTGTGTAGCTGATAATGATACCATGACCCACGCCTTCGTTAAGTTTGGCCTGCTCTTCGATTTCTATGACCTGCATGATATGACTTTCCGCGGTTTCTTTCTTAACGGTCAGCTCTTCGACGGTATCTATCATTCCGCTTCTGCTTCTGCTGGTTATGTGAAAATTGATCTGTCTGATAAAGTCTTCGTAAAATGTCTTTACTTTTCGGATAGATCGCGCCAGGTCGTTTTTTATAGCTATAACATTCTGTTCCAGGTGAGTGCTGTCTGGATTCATCAATGCGTCATTATATCCTTTGGACTCGTAATTTTTGTCGAGGAACTCGTATAAAATATGTATCCCTCCGGACGGCGTAGCTGCTTTTTCTTCAGGCTGCCCGTTTTCAGGGAGCTCGGTTTCTATAAAAGTAGATTCAGGAATAGCGGATACGGCATTTTCAATAGCCATGACGTGGTTGCTCCCGTTTTGGCGTTGCCGGTTAAAAATATTGAACAGGCCCATACAAATTTTTATTAAATGGTCATTGTTGGTACTTTGTATCGATTGTGCCCATCGTTATGGCAAGATTCGCAAAGGGTAATAAGCAGGTGGTCCGGATAATCCCAGGGAAGCCGGAATTTTTGCTGGCTTGCAACAAAGTGATATTGCCGGTGATGTACCTGGAGGTCCTTTTCACTGCTGCAATGCACACAACGATGCATATCGCGGTCAAGTATTTGTTTTCGCCTGGCCTTCCAATTGGGATGAAACAGTAATGCGCCATAGCTGCCATGGGATTTGACATTCAACGCTGCATCTTCCATGCGTCCGCTGGAAGCAGATTTTTTTGAAAGGCCATCCTGAACATACCTCCGGTAAGCCTTCTGCTCTCTGAACCGCAGGTATCTATATGGTGTGTAGTCCGGAGTATTCATATCCACATAAGTAAGGGTCTTGAAATGCAAATCATGGATGAAAGGCGACATCGTTATGTTGTATGGCAGGGCGTGCAGCAATGAATGCAGCCATTTGTTTTCTGATGATGATTTCTCGCTTCACGAACGGCGTCATGACAGCTTTCAAATTCCCCTAAAAAGGTCCGATTGTACATAATAGGAAAATACTGGCAGGTTGAGGTATGAACTTCATGGTCGCCGTTCGGCTGGGGATTGTTGTTTACATAATACTTTTGTTTCATGATGTTTGTTTTTATTGATGAAACCAAAAGTATATGCTGAAATATTCTTTTTCTTACGGGAAACCGTAATTGGTGTTTGACACTCGCTTTTTATATAGCTCCTAAATCCTTGCAGTAAGCCACCAGCTGTTCATTTTTGGAAAAGCCCAGTGCTTCTTTCATTTGACTGAGCCTTTTTTCTATAGTGCTTAACCCCGACGGTTTTATTTGTTTACGCCGAAGGTAGGCCGGTATATTCTTCTGCAACATTCCTTGTGCAAGCAAGGTAATGATCGTAATATCAAACTCAGAGAATGCATAAGCGTTCTTTTGATCAATCAACTGCCTGATATGACGGGGAAAATAACGGCGATGGCGGGCTATTTCACTGATGGCTTCCTTAAGCTCTCTCGCATCATTCCTGGCCTTGCGTACAAAACCGTCGATATCAAGCTTGCTGTAAAGAGGATCAATGACGGCCGGCCTGTTTTCCGCCGAAAAGACCAGAACTTTCAAGCCCGGCTGTAATTCCCGGGCGGCTGTAATAAGCTCCGTTCCTCCGCTTATTCTCTGTTTGCAACCATCTGGTTCAAAATAAAGATCAGTGATAAGGAGGTCGAAAGGGTTATCAGCCGCAATGGCTTTCGCTATTCTGCTCAAAGCATCATCGCAATAGTAAACGTGCTCCGTATCGGAGATGGCCAGTTCCTCCAGCGTTTTCTGAACGGAAATATTTGCGCTTTCGTGATCTTCGGCTATTAATACCTTTGTAATCATGACGATGAAGGTGTTGGAAAGGAGATGTGAATTCTTAGTCCCTTGGCAGGATGCTCAAATGTATATTGGCCGCCAATTTTTTTAATACGGTTTTCCGTATTCAGCAATCCGTTTCCATACTTAAATTGCGGCGGAAATCCTATGCCGTCATCGGTATAATGGATATGAACCTGGTTGTTCTGACGCTCAAACTTTATCAATACGGAATGTGCGTGGCTATGCTTTTTCATGTTAACCAGCAGTTCCTGCAGTATGTGTTCCACTTCGGTTTGAACCTGTACGCCGGCCTGGCTCCAGAGCGCAGGATCGTTCCCTACTATAAGAACCCTGAGACTGTCCGACGCAAAGGAAATCAGCAGATTTGTTATTCTCTCATGAAATGGACGATCTGGAACCATGGGCTGCTCATAGGAGATATCGCGGGATCGCTCATACAAATACTCGATCTTATCGACCAGCTGATCTTTGTCGATCGCCTCGGTGTATTGTATATCGGTCATAATGCGGTACAGGCCGTTAGCCACCACATCATGCACTTTCTGGGAGGTCTTAAGCTGATGCTCCTGGATCGCCTGCCGGGATGAAACTTCCAGCCGTTGCCGGTGCCGCTGGTACCGACGGAAGACGACAATGCCAACGGAAATGAAAAACAGGATGGTGAGCGCTAATACCAAACGCTGCTCAATCAGCTGGATTTCTTTTTGCGCATTGTCTTTTTGCAGCTGCAGATTATCTGCCTTGCTTTTTGCCGCTTCGTACCGGATGAGGGCAAACTGGTTCTTCGCCGCATTTTCTGCCGTTTGAATGCTATCTGTTAAATGTTGATAACGAACAAAATACGGCTTTAGCCGTTTGGGAGGGCTGAGCGTTATAAGTTTTGAAAGAGCTTCCGCCTCATTAGCCGGGCTATTGATTTGCATGGCGATTTCATATCTTTTCTCGGCATAATAGAGCGCCGAATCGGGAAGAGAGGCAGTATAAAAGTCTGACAGATGCGCGTAACTGGCGTTGAGCCCTCTTGTATCATTTGAGTCCATACGGATTTGCAGCGCCTGTTTCAGTTCCGGTGCTGCAGGGTAGCTGGAATCTTTGAGCCATTTGGTTTTGGCATAGTTGGAAAGTGCGCGGGCGTATTCTTTTTTCTTTTCTGTATTTTTATCCAGCAGCGATTTATACAGACCGATAGCCTGATCGTAGTCTCCTTTTTTCTGGTAAGTGAGGGCTATGCTGTTTAATGCGATAGCCTCGGCAGTGGGATCTTTTATAAATTTGAGCGCTTTCTGATAATACACGATGGCCGCGTCATAATTTTTAAGATTAAGACAGCCATTGCCCAGCTCATGATAGTCCGAGCCCAGGCACTCCTGATCTTTTTCATTCTGCTCGTCAAGGTAAGTAAGGGATTTTAACAGGCTTTCCTGACCGCCGTAATAGTCTCCGCCGTATGCCTGGATGATGCCCATATAAGTATACGCCATTGCGATTTCCAGGCTGTCGGTAGCGTTGGTTGCGACAAGATTAAAATAATAAAAGGCCGAGTCGTTATTTACATTGAAGAATGATTCCCCTTTTTCTAAAGTCGGTGCGGAAACCGGGGGCAGGGCATTTTGCTTTGATTTACAGGCGAAAAGACCGGCAAGCAGTACTGTCAGGATGATTTTTAATACTCGCACTAGGGGGTTATTTGCCTTAAAAATATGGAATTCCGCATTGTTGGGAAATTTTATTGATGGACAGTAAAAAAAGTGAGGCAAGAATGTCTTGCCTCACTGGATTTGCATCAGGGCTTTCTTGGCGGAATGGTTCCGGTTTCTCCTTCGGTGTCGTCCATAGTGGTGACTTGTTCGCCATTATTGTGGTTGCTGCCATTATTGGAATGGCCGGGGCATGAGAATGCCAAGAAAAGACTTAATATGAAGTATAACATTTTTATTAATTTTTAAAATGAAGCAATAAGCCGCCGATTGCCGGGCAGCCGGCAGCGGAGATTGAGAGGGTGAAGAAGCGCTTCTTGCTTGTTTTGGGAAGTGAGGGTACAGATCGCGGAAGCAGATGATCGCTTCCCAAGCCGGTGACCGGCTTCCGCGTTCCTTTCCCGGAGCGAATCGGTCTGTACAGTAAGCCTCTTAGCCAGGGAGGCTTTACCCGATCGCAGAACAAAAATAGAACGGGACAAAGGGCTGATTAACAAACAATTCCAATGATTCCGGCAATTCCTGGTCTTCCGGGCGTAATTCCGGAAATGCCGAACCAATTCCGATTTTTCAGTTTTATAATTTCACTTATGGCCACATTTTTTATCGATTATGAGCGCCTGATCCTGCAAGCCTATGAGCAAAAAAAGAGGAATAATACCCTGCCCCATGGCTTGAAGCACCTTACACCCGCGAAACTCAAAAACGAGTGCATAATGAGGTGCAGGGGAAATTTAAATAGACGGGACGAAAAGGTCATCAGGGACTTCTGCGGGGATTTGAATGAAACGAAAACTTACCTGGCCATCATTCAACAATGTGACACCGATAAGTTTAAACCGCTGGTGAACTTTCTGAAAAGGAAAACTGAAAGTACGGATCCTAAAAATATTGAGCTTCTTGCCTGGCTAATTGACTTTCCCAACAGGCCCTGGGAAACAGGGAAAACATATTCCGGCGAGGTGGGAAAAAACCCGGGGACAACTGATAACGGTCCGGATCCAGATACTGGCGCGCCGGAACCCGATTTATCCGCCAAAGGGTCTGGAAAGCCGGCAGCGTCGGACGACTTAAACCGAAAGGAAAATATGAGTGCGAACACCGCGGAAACGGGCAAGCAGGAAAAGTTAAAAGGAAACTCCACGAAAAGACTGGCGGCAGCCGTTATAATGTCGGCGGCACTTGGGGCCGGTGTCACGTGGTTGTGGAAGGAAAAAAAACAGCTGCCGGACGGCGGCGGCTGCATGTATTGGAAGGAAGACCATTATGAGCCTGTAGCGTGCAACCGGAAAATGCCTAATACCATGATCATTGCGCTGGATTCGGCGAAGTTGAAGAACTTTAAGAAAATAACTGCGCCGGATACCATCACCTATATGGCCCTGGGGAAAGTCTGGTATTCTAAGATTGACGGGAAAATTGAATATTATACCGCTGCTGGCGTGCATCCGGTTGCTTTGGGCCACCGGCTTAAACCGATCACCATCTATATCATCGATAAGTACCTTCACCCGGATATGAGTTCAAAATAGCGCGCAAAAGTCTGACAGTAAATGCTCAATTCCCCCCATCCTACCAAACCAAAAATTATTTCACTATTTTGTCCCGCATACAATCCACGAATTATGAAACAAGCGCTACTTTTACTCTGCTTTCTTGGCATTACTATGGCCAGTCGGGCACAAGACGATGCCGTCATCACCGCCGGCAAAGGAAAAACACAGGTAACCGTCGATGAAAACGGGCGCCTGCACATCAACGTTCCACGCAAAAACGTACGGAAATTCAAAGCGACCGGCTTTGTCCGGTACAGCGATTTCGGCGCGAAAGGCGACGGCAAAACGGACGATATGAACGCCATCGCGGCCACCCATGCCTTCGCCAACGCCAACGCCCTGCCCGTAAAAGCCGACGACAACGCCAGCTATTATATCAGCGGCAAAAAACGTACGGCCATCATCAAAACCGATACAGACTTCGGAAAAGCCTCCTTTACCATCGACGACACCAACGTTGAAAGCAGGAACGCGTCGGTTTTTACGGTAAGCTCGGGGATGCGCTCCTTTACGCCGGAAGGGATCACTTCCCTTAAAAAGAACCAGGCAAAGCTCGACCTGAAACTTCCCGGCACCTGTCTTATCACCGTGACCAATACCAACGTCAAACACTATATCCGCTTTGGCCTGAACCAGAACAACGGCTCGTCACAGACCGATATTTTTGTGGTGGACAAAAACGGCAACGTGGACATGAACGCGCCCATCATCTGGGATTTCGACCAGATCACCGGTATCACGGCGCTTCCTATCGACGAAACGCCGCTGAAAATTACCGGCGGCATCTTTACCACGATCGCCAACCAGGCGCCGTCCAAATACACCTATTATAGCCGCAATATCTCCATCCGCCGGTCTAATGTAACGGTGGACGGGCTTGTACACAAGATTACCGGCGAGGGTGACCATGGAGCGCCCTATGGCGGGTTTATCGAAGTTGGGAACTGTTCCTACGTGACGGTAAAAAACACTATTCTCACCGGGCATAAGACCTACTCCACCATCGGCTCGGCAGGAAAGCCCGTATCGATGGGCACCTACGACATCTCGGTCAATCGCGCGCTCAACGTTTCGTTTATCAACTGCCGCCAGACCAACGACATCACCGATCCCACCTATTGGGGCATCATAGGTTCCAATTTCAGCAAGAACCTTTTGTACGACGGGTGCACTTTCTCCCGCTTTGACGCGCACCAGGGCGTCGCCAACGCCACCATCCGCAACTCCACGCTCGGCCATATGGGCATCAACGCCATCGGCACCGGCACCTTCACGGTAGAGAACACCACCATCCTCGGCAGAAGCATCGTCAACCTGCGGCCGGACTACGGCAGCACATGGCAGGGCGATCTCATCATCCGCGACTGTGTGCTTAAACCCGCTTCCAAAAGGCTTTCCGGCGTATCGCTCATCACCGGGAGCTATAGTGGCATGCATGATTTCGGGTATGTATGTTACATGCCCCAGCGCATTACCATCACCAACCTGAAGATCGACGATTCCAATCTTCCGAAGGACTATAAAGGCCCGGCTATCTTTGCCGATTTTAATCCGAAAATGAAAGACGGATCTTACCAGGAGAAATTCCCTTACATGAAAACCAGGGAGGTCATCCTTAAGAATATAACGACCACCTCCGGGAAACCGTTAAGGGTCAGCGACAATATGTTCATGTTTAAAGACGTAAAAGTGGAACGGGCCGGCTCGTAACGGGCCGAAGACGTATGCGGCGAAAGCCGTAATTCACCTCCCCGTCAGCCCGGGCCGCCCTGGCAGGTAATACTCGCAACGGTACACGAGGAATTTCCTGATCAGCCGCGGCCCTCTTTTTACTTCTATCGGCGGCAGCGGGTATACTTCGCGGAAATACCTGCGCAGCGAATCCGCAAACTGTTTTTCACCCTTTTCGTCGCCGATATCACGGATGGAATTGATGAACAAGGCGTTCCTCCCTTTCAGCGAAGCAAGGCTCGTACCCACGTAATCGAATTGCAGCGCGGGTTTGCGGATGATGTTCTGCCCGTACACCATTTCATCCATATAAAAGTTCAGCACCGCGCTGGTTTTGTAATCGTCCGCGGAAAACACAAAATCGGCGGGATAATCGCGCTTCAGCTTCATCACCGCTCCCGCCATGCGGCCCCAGCCCAGCCATACATCGTCAGACCTTATGGGCACGGGATACCAGCGCAGCTCTATCGCCAGCGCCACATGTATCGCAACGGCCAGCACCTGCTGCCACCGGATCATCCTGCGCGAAAAATACCGCCCGATCCAGATCATACCGGTGACATAAGCGGGCATCATCCAGTTGAGCTTTACCCAGTAAATAAATGAAATGGAAAGGAACGCGAGGAACACGGGCAGGAAAAAACAAAGCAGGAACAAAGTATGATCGGGCACGTTCCATAACCGGGAACGGTATTTCCGAACGAGCTTGTACAACACCCATAACAGCGCAAAAAACATCACCGGTCCCAGGATGGCGGACTGGTGCGCAAGCACGCCTAAAAAATCGACGAGCCGGAATTCGATGCCGCCGGTCCTGCCGGTGGACTGAAAACGGAACGATGCAAAATCATGCTGCATGTTCCACCACAGCACCGGGCTGAAAGCCAGCGCCATCAATACGAGCGACAGCCAGGGCCAGACCGTGCCGAGCCATTTGCGGTGCGTGCCTGACAACAGCAGGTACAGCATCAAACCCGCCGGCAGGAATATCGCGGTGTACTTGCTGTCAAAAGCAAGCCCCATCATAAGGCCGGCCAGCAGCCAGTACGCCTTTTTTTCGAGGAACAGCGCCTTGTACAGGCACAGCAGGCTGAGCGTCCAGCAGAGCATGAGCGGCACGTCGGGCGTGGATACGAGCGACAGGATGGTAGCCATCAGCGTGGAGCTGAAAAGCAGCAAAGTGCCGGCGGCGCGGCGGCGGCTGAGGAAACGCAGCGACAAACGGTAAAAGAACGCGAGCGTAAGCAGCGTCACCACCGTATCCGCGAGCTTTACGGCGTATACTTTTTTCCCCAGCAAGGCGGTGAAAATCTCCAGTATCCAGGCAATGCCCGGCGGATGATCGAAGTACGACGCGGCCGGGTGTTCGGTGTAAAAGGTGTAATACGCGTCCTGCGGCATCAATCCCATTAAACCAATAAAAGCCAGTCTTAGCAGCAGGATGAACAAGGCAGACAATACCAGCCACCGGTTTTCAGTGTAAGCAGCATGCAGGTCATCCCGGAATCTTTTTATGTTCATATCCGGTGTAACAGTTATCTCGACAGGTTTATCATACCAGAATCGTTCCGGATTTCCGGTCTCTGGTTGGTTTGCTAACGCGCAACCTGTTATTTTTCATATATTTATTATGTCGCGCCGCGTCATTTAACATCGCTGTAACAGATCCCCATCATGAAAAGATACCTGCCGCTGGTTTTTATGGTATGCGTTGTGAAGCTCGCCGTTCATTTGTACGGCAACCCGCACTACGATTTTATGCGTGACGAGCTGCTGCATCTCAGCGCGGGCCATCACCTGGCCTGGGGGTATTTTGAATTCCCGCCATTTATCGCCTGGGTCGCGAAGCTGTCCATATGGCTGTTTGACCACTCGCTGGCGGGCATGCGTTTTTTTGCGACGCTGGCAGGCGTCATCATCATGGTGCTGTGTTGCCTGATGGCGGTGGAGCTGGGCGGGAAAAAATGGGCGGTATTCCTCGCGGGCGTTTGCGCGCTGGCCTTTCTTCCTTATTACCGGAATCATTTTTTGTTCCAGCCGGTCGCGTTCGACCAGCTTTTCTGGGCGCTGGGTTTTTATTTCGTATTGCGTTTTGTGAATACGGGCAGAAATGTTTATCTCGTGTATACCGGCATCACGGCGGGTTTGGGGCTGATGAACAAATATACTTTCGTAGTCTGGATCGCCGGGATGCTGTTCGCTTTACTGTTCCATGAAAAAGCGCGCGTGTATCGCAACAAGTGGTTATATGCCGGCGGCGCGATCGCTTTGCTGATATTTTTACCCAACATTCTCTGGCAGGTCAGCCACGACATTCCCTTCCTGCTCCATCTGGAACAGTTGAGCAAAACGCAGCTGGACAAAAACAGCGCGTTCCAATTCCCGCTGGGGCAGGTGCTTTCGCCGCTAACGCTGACCGTGAGCCTCGGCGGCCTGTATTTCCTGTTGCGGCGCCCGCGCTGGCGGTTCCTCGGCGTTTCGTTCATCGCCATGTTTGTATTGATGTGGGCCTTACATTCCAAATCCTATTATTTCTACGCCGCATACCCGCCCCTGTTTGCGGCGGGGGCCGTTTGGCTGGAAGGGGCTTTCAGGAAGCGGCCTTACTGGAACATCGCGGTGGCAGCGGTTTTGATCGGTTTTGTGATCCCGTTCCTCCCGAAGCTCATCCCTGTAATGCCGATAGAAAAATTCGTGCGGTATACCCATGAAAAACCGGATGCGGAAGGGCATTACGAACTGACCAGCGATTATGCGGATATGTTCGGATGGCGTGAGCAGGTGCAGCTGGCGGACAGCATCTACCGGTCGCTGTCGCCGGAAGAGCAGCGGAAATGTATCTTCTGGGCGGAGAATTACGGCGAGGCGGGCGCGCTCCGCATCATCGGCAACCGGGAGCCCGTATGCCGCCACGGCAGCTTCTGGAGCTGGGGCCCGGGGCCGCTTCCGGGAGAAGTGGCGATCAGCATCGGCAACGAGCCCGATGTGGTGGAAAAGGTGTATGAAGAACACGTGTTGATCAAAATAATGCGTCATCCTTACGCCATCGACGAAGAAAATAACATCCCCGTATATCTCTGCCGCAAACCGAAGATCAGCCTGAAAGCGATATGGCCTTCGCTGGAGAAGCGTGTATACGAGTAGATCGATGCCGCTAAAAACCGCTACTCTACTGCTTTTCACGTCTTCCTTGTTACCCCCGGAAACCCTTCGCCGGTATGGCGCGATCCTCATTTTCAAACCGGAAACAACAATAAGCCGGGTTCGGTTGTTTATAGCACAAAACCTGAACCTTATGGAAATAAGATCATCCACCAAGTATTTTGCAGAACTGGTCGGCACTTTTGCGCTCGTATTATTCGGCTGCGGCGCCGCGGTAGTGTCCGGCGTTTCCCTTTCGGGGCCGGCCGGCGTAGGTATTCTCGGTATCGCGTTCGCTTTCGGGCTGGCGGTGCTCGTCATGTGCTACGCGATCGGCGGCATTTCCGGCTGTCACATCAATCCCGCCATCACGATCGCCATGCTCGTGGCAGGCAAGATCAACGGCAAGGACGCGCTGGGTTACATTATCGCGCAGCTCATCGGCGCCGTGATCGGCGCAGCCGTGCTGTACTGCATTCAGAATGGCCTCAACGGCTGGATGCCCGGCGAATGGGCATTGGGCTCCAACGGATGGGGCGAAGGTTACGGCGCGGGATACAACACCACCTCCGCGTTCATCGCTGAAGCGGTGCTTACTTTTCTTTTCCTGTTCGTGATCTTCGGCAGCACCGGCAAATGGGGCAACGGCGCCATGGCGGGCATGGCGATCGGGTTAACGCTGACGCTCATTCATATGGTGGCCATACCGATCACCGGCACTTCCGTAAACCCCGCGCGCAGCTTTGGCCCGGCTGTTTTCGCCGGCGGAAAGGCGATGGCGCAGCTCTGGCTTTTTGTAGTGGCGCCCATCGTGGGAGGCATCGCAGCGGCGCTCGTTTGGCGGGTGCTGGAGAAGAAATAGGGTTCTCCCACAAATGCATAATATTGAGGCGGATAAAAAAATTTCAAAACCGGGCACAACGGTTTTGAACCCCCTCTGCTAGAAAGGCCTGAGCCGGTAACTCGCCGGGCTCAGGCCTTATTATTCGGTTTTAGCTGCTATGATCCGGAGGAATCGCCCGCGGATGCGGCGCTCACACGCCTGCGTTCTCCTCCATCCTCTCCCTCGCCGCCGTCGCGGCCAGGACCATATTCTCCAGCGCGGCCTTTGTTTCGGGCCACTTGCGGGTTTTCAGCCCGCAGTCCGGGTTTACCCATATGTTACGGATCGGCAGCAGCGCGGCCGCTTTTGCCAGCAGCTGCACCATTTCTTCCACTCCCGGCACACGCGGCGAATGAATATCGTACACACCGGGGCCGATCTCGTTGGGATATTTAAAATCCGCGAAGGCCTCCAGCAGCTCCATTTGCGAGCGCGAGGTCTCTATTGTGATCACGTCTGCGTCCATCGCCGCAATGTGCGCAATGATGTCGTTAAATTCGCTGTAGCACATATGCGTATGCACCTGCGTCTCGTCCTTCACGCCGGAAGCCGCTACCCTGAAGGCTCTCACGGCCCAGTGCAGGTATGCGTCCCGGTCGGACTTTCGCAGCGGCAGACCTTCGCGGATGGCCGGCTCGTCGATCTGGATGATGCCGATGCCCGCATTTTCCAGCGCCACTACCTCGTCGCGTATCGCCAGCGCTATCTGGTTGGCGGTAACGGCGCGCGGCTGGTCGTTGCGCACAAAAGACCATTGCAAGATAGTGACGGGCCCGGTGAGCATGGCTTTCATCGGCAGCTTCGTGCACGACTGCGCGAACTTCGTCCAGCGGAGGGTCATGTCCGCGGGGCGGCTTACGTCCCCGTAGATCACCGGCGGCTTTACGCAGCGGCTGCCATAGCTCTGCACCCAGCCGTTCTGCGTGAACGCGAAACCCTCCAGCATTTCCCCGAAATACTCCACCATATCGTTGCGTTCGAACTCGCCATGCACCAGCACGTCCAGCCCCAGCTCTTCCTGCAGGCGGATGGCCTTTTCGGTGGCCTGTTCCAGCGCGGCCTCGTATTGTTCGGCGCCCAGCTGGCCTTTGCGCCATTGGGCCCGCAGCTGGCGGATGTCGTCGGTTTGCGGGAAAGAGCCGATGGTGGTAGTGGGGAACAGCGGGAGCCGGAGCCTCCCGGCCTGTAGTACCTGTCTTACGGCGAAAACGTTCCGGCGTTGGGCGTCTTCCTCCGTAATGCCTGCCGTGCGGGCTTTTACGGCCGGCTTGTGTATCCTCGCGGAAGCGGCCCTTGCGGCGATGGCCTCGCGGTTCTGTTCCAGCAGCTGCCGGTTGCCCTGAAAAATTTCATCCAGCGCACGCACTTCGTCGAGCTTCTGCTTCGCAAAAGCCAGCCAGGATTTCATTTCCGCGTCCAGCGCGGTTTCCAGGTCGAGATCGGCGGGCGTGTGCAGCAGCGAGCAGGACGGCGCCACCATTACACGATGCTCGCCCAGCGCATCCACCGCTTTTCGTATGTGCTTCAACGATAGTTCATGATCGTTTTTCCAGATGTTGCGGCCATCGATCACGCCCAGCGACAGGGAGGTTTTTGGCGGCAGCAGCGGCAACAGCTCGTCCAGCTGGCCGGGCGCTCTCACGAGGTCGATATGCAGGCAACAAACTGGCAGATTGGCAGCCAGCTCCGCATTGTCGCGCAGGCCCTCGAAATAGGTGGCCAGCATCAGCTTGAGCCCTTTGCAGTGTTTGCGGATCTCCGCGTAAGCGTGGCGGTAGGCGGCTTTTTCGGCGTCGCCGAGGTCCGTCGCCAGGAAAGGCTCGTCCAGCTGCACCCATTCCGCGCCCCGCTCCTGCAATTGCCGCAGCGCCCGGATGTACACCGGCAGCAGCTTTTCCAGCAGCTCGATGCGGTGGAAGCCGCTTTCTTTTTCCTTGCCCAGCAAAAGGAACGATACAGGACCGATCAGCACCGGCTTGGGAATGGTGCCCAGCGCGTGTTTGGCGGCGTCAAAGGAATTGAAGACCTTATTGCTCAGCAGGCGGAACTCCTGGTCTTTCCTGAACTCGGGAACGATGTAATGATAGTTGGTGTCGAACCATTTGGTCATTTCCATGGCGGTAATGTCCAGCCCCCGCTGCTGGTAACCGCGCGCCATGGCGAAATACAGGTCGATCTCCGCATTTTCCGCGATGCTGGTCACCACGGGCGCATAACGGTCCGGCACGGCGCCGAACAGGAGAGCGGTGTCAAGCACCTGGTCGTAAAAACTGAAATCGTTGCAGGGGATGAGGTCCATACCGGCGGCCTGTTGTAATTGCCAGTGCTTTTCCTGCAGCCGCCTGGCGGCCGCAAACAGTTCACTGCGGCCGATACGGCCCTGCCAGTAATGCTCACAGGCTTTTTTAAGCTGTCTTTGGGCGCCCATACGCGGGTAGCCGAGGTTGTGTTTAAGCATACGCATCAAACTTTTTGGTTAAAACATTAATGTGAATTAATGCTCCTTACAGTTTCCGGTATGCTTTCAGGAATTGTGTAGAAGATAGAATGAAAGGGCACGACGGGCCATGCCCATCCGTTCCGACTACTGCTTCAAATCGCGAAAGCATTTGTCTTACACAGCGGGCAAGTATCCTGGCTCGTAACATTATCGCCGTCCTTCTCACCCCGTTCAGGTCGGGGGCAATGGACATTGCTGACGATAATTC
>CBINIO010000047.1:0-14073 GCA_966250725.1 uncultured Chitinophaga sp. | reverse complement strand
GTAATCCCGTCAATTGCTGGGGATTGTTGAAACCCATCAAACCGGCTTCGGGCAAGGGGTTGACGGCGATGATCTTTGCGCCGTTCTTTTTGCCTTTTTCCAGCGCGCTCAGCATCCTCGGCGCATTGGTGCCGGGGTTTTGCCCGATGATCACGATCACTTCCGCATCGTAAAGGTCATGCAGCTTTACCGTGCCTTTGCCGATGCCGATGGTGGGTATTAACGCGGTGCCGGAGGTCTCGTGGCACATGTTGGAGCAGTCGGGCATATTGTTCGTGCCGTATTCCCTCGCAAAAAGCTGGTATACGAAAGAAGCTTCGTTGCTCGTTCTGCCGGAAGTATAAAAAGCCGCTTCGTCCGGCGATCTCAAAGCGTTGAGGTGTTCCGCTATTTTTTTGAACGCATCTTCCCAGCTGATCGGCTGGTAATGCGTGCCGCCTTTGGGAAGATAGACCGGTTCGGTCAGCCGTCCTTTTTTGCCGATCTGGTAATCGTCCAGCCGGGCGAGGTCGTACACGGAATTTTCTTTGAAAAAATCGGCGGTGAGCTTTTTTGTGGTGGCTTCTTCCGCCAATGCTTTCGCGCCGTTCTCGCAATATTCGGCGATGGGAGAGCGGTCGTCGTCCGGGTCGGGCCATGCGCAGCTCGGGCAGTCGAAGCCGCCGAACTGGTTCATTTTGAACAATGCTTTCCCGCCCCTGAACAGCGTTTTGTCTTCGATAAGATCGCTGATGGAAGCCATTACGGCGGGTACGCCCGCGGCCGATTTGCCGGCTTTCGTCAGCTTCAGGTCAGACAGCTTGTAGGGATTTTCGGCAGAAGGCTCTTTTTTATTTTCCTCCTCTTTGTTGCCATCATTTACTTTCATAATCATCCTGTTTTAGCAGGTAAGATGCGGGTTCGGGTAATTGTCGCTTTGATCTTCCGCCGTATTGTCGATACACACAAAGTCCTTTTCCACCAGCAGGCTTACGGTACCGCTGCGGTCTTCAAACCCGACCCTGTCGGTATTGTTCAGCTCCTCGATCATCGTTTTGGGCATCCGCAGCACGATCCTGTTGCCGGTGAAATCCGCGGACAGCTTGTCGTTTTTTGCGGTCTCGATGGCGTATATCAGCGGTTGCCCGGCAAATTCGGTGCGTTGCTCCAAAGCGCCTTCAGCCCCGAGCTGCGCTACTTCCGTTTTGCTCAGCCTGTATCTCAGCGAATTGCCCCTGATCCTGATTTTCATATAATGTCGGTATTAAAATATGATCGCTTTGATGATAGATATTGAACCTGTCCTCTTTAAGAAATCCCAGCAGCGTGATATCGCACTCCGCCGCCAATTCCACCGCGAGGCTCGACGGCGCCCCGATGGCCGCAACGATGGAAATGCCCGCCATCGCGGCTTTTTGTATCAACTCAAAACTGGCCCTTCCGCTCAAAAGCAGGATATGTGCATCCAGCGGAAGAAGACCGCCCGCCAGCGCGCTGCCGATCAGTTTGTCGAGCGCGTTGTGCCGCCCCACGTCTTCGCGCAGAAGAACAAGCTCGCCTTCAATGGAAAAAAGCCCCGATGCATGAATGCCGCCGGTGGAAGCAAAGCCGCTTTGCGCCGTTTTTAATTTCCCGGGCAGCCGGTATAATATTTCCGCCGGTAACGTTTGACGGGTCTTTTCGAGATCGCGGAATGGGCTCACGGTTCTGATCGATTGAATGGCGCTTTTGCCGCAAACGCCGCAGCTGGAAGTGGTGTAGAAATTCCTGTCCGCCTGCTGCAGCTGGGGAATAAAATCGTCCGCCAGCTCCACCTGTACAATATTCTTTTTCTTCGATTCGCATTCCATTCCCGCCTGCGATATTGTTTTCACCTGGTCGTGCGAAGCGATGATCCCTTCGGTAAAAAGAAAACCGGCGGCCAGTTCCGGGTCGTTGCCGGGTGTGCGCATGGTAACGGAGATCGCTTTTTGCCGGCGCGCCGTTCCAGGGCCGTAGCCGATCCTGATCTCGAGCGGTTCTTCCACGGAAAGCGCATCGGTCAAAGGCGAGCTGCCGAGCCCGCTTACCCGCCGCACCGCGGCAAGCCTGATAGAAGCTGATCCCGATTCCTCCATAGCTTGTGATTTTAACAGGGAAACTGTTATGTAAATTTAATGTTTAAATTTGGAAATCAGTTGATGCCAAATGCCCGACATTCCCTGTCCAAATTACCGATGACCGCCGCCAATCACATACGACTTTCCGAACTGAACGCCAGGATCAGCAGCGTGATCGAAACGGCTTTCGGCGCCCGGCAATTCTGGGTGATCGCCGATGTTACCAACCATACTTTCAGACCGCAAAAGAATTATCACAACTTCGAGCTGGTCGAAAAAGACGCAGGCGGCATCCTCGCAAAAATAGCGGGAAAGGCCTGGGGAACGGGCTCCGCGCGGATAAGGCACTTCGAGCAGGTGACCGGTCAGCGGTTCACCAATAATATCAATGTGCTGGTGCAGGTGCGGGTGACGTTCCACAACGTATACGGGCTGTCGCTCGAGCTGGCGGACATCGACACCAATTTTACGCTGGGCGTGCTGGAGCGGCAGCGGCAGGCAACGCTGGCGGCGCTGGTGGCGAACAACGATTTTATCCGGCAGGAGGGCGAACGCTACATCACACGCAACAACCAGCTGAAGCTGCCCGCGGTGATCCAGCGGATCGCGGTGATTTCTTCCAGCACTTCCGCCGGCGGCGAAGATTTTAAGCATACGCTGCAAAACAACCCGTTCGGGTATTTATTTTTTGTGGATGACTATCATACGGTCGTGCAGGGCGAAAACAATGCGGAACAGTTCCTGTCGAAGCTCATCGAAGTATTCCAGTCTCAAAAAACGTACGATGCCGTGGTGATCACCCGCGGCGGCGGCGCGCAAACGGATTTCCTGATATTTGACAATTACCATATCGGCAGGGCGGTGGCGAAATTCCCCGTCCCGGTGATCACGGGGATCGGTCACCAGAAAAACGAGACCATCACCGACCTGATGGCGCATACGCAGACAAAAACGCCCACCAAAGCGGCCGAGTTCATCATCGCGCATAACAGGGCTTACGAGGACGCGGTGCTGGCCTTTCAAAAGACCATCCTCATCAGATCGCAGCAATTATTCTCGGTACATTTTCAAAGTCTGTCGGCTTTAAACAGTATGATCGTCAACAAAACGAGGGACCTGATCGGCAGTTATAAAGACAACCTGGTGCAGATCAACCAGGTCACGATCAATATGTCTAAATCGATTTTGTACAATAACAGGAACGCGCTGGTGCAGATGTCGTCGCAAATACTGTCCAGGCCGAAGATCATCGTGTACAACAGGCTGAACGACCTGGAGAACACGGTGTCCAACCTGAAGAGCTTCAACACGATATTTGTAAAGAAACAGCAGAATTATCTCAATCATTATGTTACGGTGATAAAGATGATGTCGCCCGCCAATATCCTCAAAAAAGGATTTGCCATTGTGAAAACGGGTGATAAGATCACGAGCGACCCGGAAGATGTGAAAGTCGGCAGCGATATCGAGATCATACTTTCCGATACAAGGATCAGATCGACCGTAAAACAAAAATCGACATACGATGGAACAGAATTTAACCTATGAATCCGCTTATAAAGAGCTGGCGGCGATCGCCAGGGAGATCGAGAACGAGAGCGTTTCGGTGGACGTGCTGGCGCAAAAGGTGAAACGCGCTTCGGAGCTTATCACTTTTTGCCAGGCGAAGCTGAAATCGACGGAAAGCGAGGTGAACAAGATCATCGCGCAGATGGAGAGCTCCAACCGGTAAGGTTTTTGCAGGGAGTTTGTTAACTTCGGCATCATCATGCAAAAACTCTTCCTTCTCATCGCGCTGGCGTTTTCCGCAAGGCTGTCCGCCCAAACGGTCACGCTTCCTTTTGCGACCGATGCTTCGGGGAGGATATTTTTTTACGCCGCCATCGGGCCGGACACGATCTCGATGCTTTTTAACACCTATGCCACTTACAACCGCCTGTCCCCCGATTTTTCTACCTCGCCCTTGCTGGAATCCGTAAAACGTATCGAAACCACGGACAATACCGGCACCACCGCTTCCAAAAGTTTGTACAGCGGGCCGTTGTCCATCGGCGGACTCCGTTTTTCGGACGCGATGTTTTCGCTGCTGCCGCCGCAGTGGAAAATTACGCGGGCCGGCTCGCTGGGGATGATGTCGCTGGTGGAATACAGCTGGAAGATCGACATGCCCGCCCGGCAAATATCGCTTTCAAAATGGCCGTTCCGGGAAAAGGACAGCGGGGTGGTGCTGAAAGAAACGTTCAGGGAAGGGGATTTCCCGATGGTCTTCTGCTCGCTGCTGGGCGGGTCGCATGCTTTTGTGCTGGACTGGGGCAGCGATGAAGGGTTTCTGATCCGCGCGGATACCGATCTTGGGAAGAAGGTGCTGGCGATGTTCTCGCCTTCGCCAAAAGCCGTTACCACGCGGGGCGTGAACCGTTACGCGGCGGTGGATACGTCCTATGAAGTGATTATCCCGGAAATCGTTATCGGGAATGTGGTGCTGAAGAACCAGAAAGCGGTGGTCCGGCAAAACGCGCCGTCAAACCTGGCGGGCATGCGGGTGTTGCGGCAGTTCAACGCGGTCTTTAATTTTCATGGGGGGAAGCTGGATCTTATTTTGAAGAAGCCGAGGTAGTGGCCGCTTCGCCTGCACTTTTGAAGCCCGCTGGCAGTTTCCTGCCTCTCCGCTCGCAAGCTGCCGCCGGATGCCTCGGCCGGGCCGCCTCACTTCTCCCTCGCCGCCTGCCTGTATTTCAGCGGGCTTACCCCGAAATGCTGCAAAAACTGCCGGTTAAAATTCGATACGTTGTTATACCCGCATTCATAACACAACTCCGTTACCGGCAGCTCATTTTCTTCCAGCAGCCGCGCCGCCTTCTGAAGCCGCAGTTCCTGTACGAAGCCGGAAAAAGTTTTGCGCGTGCGCAACGCAAAAAAACGGGAGAACGCATTTTCCTGCATCCCTGCAATGGCCGCGGCTTCACGAAGCCTTATGTCGTTGCCGAAATGAGCGTGTATCCAGTCGAACACTTCACTGAGACGGCTGGATTCCTTCGGATTATGTCCCACGAAAGAAGAGCGGGTGATGGGCGTGAGGCTTTTGGATTCCGCAAGGTCCTGCAGGATGTCCACAAGGCAAAGCCAGCGCCGCATGCCGCTCAGCTGGAGGATGTCGTGCAGCTTGCGGCTGACCTTTCGCTGGGTGGCGCCGCCCACGTCCAGCCCGCCCACCGCGCGTTCGAACAATTTCCCGATACGCCGGCTTTCCGGCAGCACCATAAAATCCTCTCCCAGCGAGGTTTCCGTAAAATGTATCACGATCGACCGCGCACGGAGCGATGAGCCCGGCTCGAGATATTTATCGTCGTTGCGGTAATGATGCGGCAGGTTAGGGCCGATAAAAGCCAGGTTGCCCGGCCGGAAATGGGAGAGATGATCGCCGATGATACGTTTGCCCGTGCTTTCGGTTACCAGCACGATCTCGTACTCCGGGTGGTAATGCCAGGGCGTCGGGTAAAAGCTGTAATCGAAATCCTTCACGACAAAAGACTGGTTCCGCTCCCTGGGCAGATGTTCCAGCGCAGGTTTCATAACGATTGTATTATGTGGAGAAATTACGGAATATTCCCTAAAATTTGCTATGAAAGTATAGAAATGTGTTTTCAGACAGGTGGTTTCCCAACGCCGCGGCTTGTAGATTTGAACAGCGATTTAATCATTACGTTATGAAGAAATTTCAACTGACCGCGGCGCAGATCGCCGATTATCACCGCGACGGGTATGTCATCATCCGCGACTTCCTCCGTGATGCGGAAGTAAAAAAGCTGCAGGACATTGCCTTTGCCGACGGCCTCATGCGCAGGCACGCCTTCGACCTGAACGATCAGGCGGGTAAAAAAACAAAGCTCACGCTCTGGTACGTGCCGGGCAACGACGCGTACGGCCTGCTCAGCAAAAGCGAACGGATGGTGCGGTCCGCCGGCGCGCTGATGGACGGCGATACGGCCGTCTGTCATTTTCACAGCAAGCTGATGCAGAAGGAGCCGCGCGTAGGCGGCGCCTGGGAATGGCACCAGGATTACGGTTACTGGTACAAAAACGAATTTCTTTTTCCTGACCAGATGACTTCCATCATGGTCGCGATTACGGACGCGAACAAGGCGAACGGCTGCCTGCAGGTGATCAAAGGTTCCCACAAAATGGGCCGCATCGAACATGGCTTCGCGGGCGAGCAGGTAGGCGCTTCCGCGCATTACGTGGAGCTGGCGCTGAAAACGATGGAGCTGGTGTATGTGGAGCTGAAAGCAGGGGACTGTCTCATTTTTCATCCGAACCTGCTTCACCGTTCCGAAGCGAATTTGTCAGAGCATCCGCGCTGGTCGCTGATATCCGTATACAACCGCGCGGGCAATGCGCCTTATAACGAACCTTCGCAGTCCGGCACGGTGCCCGTGCAGATAGTGCCCGACGAGGCTTTGCTGGAATGGGCCGCGGAAGAGATCAGTGAAAATGCGGCTTTTTTGGAAAAGGATAAGGACGAAGCGTTGAAGTAAGGAACGCTGCGTTTCGAAAAAAGGCAAGGACGGTGTGTTGGCGTAGGGACGCTGCGTTTCCGGGAAAAGGCAAGGACGAAGTGTTGAAGTAAGAACGCTGCAATTCCCTGGAAAAGGATAAGGACGAAGCGTTGAAGTAAGAACGCTGCATTTCCGGGAAAAAACAAGAACGCTGCATCCCGAAAAAATAACGGAGATGCCGCCTGTCCCTGAAAGTGCCAACTATATCGATTTAGTTGCTATTTTTAAGGGATTCAGATATACCGTTCACGAAATTCTACCGGAAACAATGAAGCACCCGTTTACAGTTCTGCCGGCTTTAGCGCTGCTGCTGGCGGCTACGTTCGCAAAAGGCCAGACGACGAACCATACCCGGCACGTCAATACTTTCATCGGCACCGCGCCGCTTACCGATCCCGCGATACTCGGCTATACCTTGCCGGAAGGCTGGCGGTCATGGGCGGGGCTTACGTTTCCCGGCAGCTCATTGCCCAACGCCATGGTGCAGCTCAGCCCCATGACGGAATATGGTTCCGGCGCGGGCTATGAATACGAAGATTCCATGATCTACGGCTTTACCCATACCAACAAAGGCCACTGGAACCTTTGCAACATCCCCGTGCTGCCTCTTTCCAGCCCGGGCGAAAAATTCGGCTCGCGGTTCTCGCATAAGAAAGAAAGCGCCTCGCCGGGGTTTTACCAGGTGTACCTGGACGATTACGACGTAAACGTCAAACTGACTTCCACGCTGCGCTGCGGCTATCATCAATACGAATATAAGAACGCGAAAGACCGGCAGATACTGTTCGACCTGGCGAGGGCGAACAACCGCGTATCCAGCTGGCATATCGGGCAGTCGGGCAATACGGCCCTGCAGGGCTACCAGCAGACAGGCGAGCGTATTTATTTCTACGCCATGCTGAACACGCCCGTTAAAGAACTGGTGAAAAAAGACGAAGGCGAACGCCGCGGCTACGCGATCGTACACCTGGCCGATGGCGGCAAAGGGCCGGTGGAAATGAAGATAGGGTTGTCGTTTGTAAGCGTGGAAAATGCAAAAGAAAACCTGCTGCACGAGATCGGCAGCAGATCCTTCGCGCAGGTGCGCAGCGCCGCTAACGCAACCTGGGAGCGGCTGCTTTCTTCCATCGAAATAAAAGGCGGCACGCCCAAACAGCGGCAGATGTTTTATTCCAGCCTTTACCGTTCCTTTCTCTGGCCCGCCCTCCGCAGCGATGTGAACGGGGAATACACCGACGCGCAACGCAAAAAAGCCAAAGCGGATTTCAGGTATTACACCGAACCTTCGCTGTGGGATACTTACCGCAACAAGGACGTGCTGCTGGGCCTCATTTCCCCGGACGTAACGCTCGACGTGATCAAATCGATGAAAGACGTAGGCGATAAAAAAGGTTTCATCCCCACGTTCTTCCATGGCGACCACGGCGCTTCTTCCATTGCCGGCGCTTACCTGCGCGGCATCGACGACTTTGACGTAAAAGGCACTTACGAAATACTGCTGAAAAACGCGAACGTGCCCGGCGGCGCGCGCCCGCATATCAAGGAGTACATTGAAAAGGGATATATTTCCGATCCCGATATACCCAACCCGCACGTGGAAACAAAAGCGAACGCCGGCGTGTCCAAAACGCTGGAATATTCCTACGACGACTATTCGCTGGCGCAAATCGCAAAAAAGCTCGGCGATACGGCGAATTACCGCATCCTGATGGCCCGTTCGAAGAATTACAGGAATATGTTCGACCCTTCCAGCCGGTTCATGCGCGGAAGGCTGGAGAACGGCGAATGGATCAAAAATTTCGACCCGCAATATCCTTATTACGAATACATGTACCGCGAAGCGAACGCCTGGCAGGTTTCGTTCTTCGCGCCGCACGATATGCAAGGGCTGATCAGCCTGTACGGCGGCCCTGCGGGGTTTGAATCAAAGCTCGATTCATTGTTTACGCTCCCCTGGAACCCGCAACACATCGCGCGTAACGTGGAAACGATGATCGGCCAGTATTGCCACGGCAACCAGCCGGACCACGAAGCGCCGTTCGCGTATTATTTTATCGGCAAACCGGAAAAATCGCAAAAGATCATCGACACCATCCTGAACAGCCTGTACGGCATCGGCGACGAAGGACTGGCGCTCTGCGGCATGGACGATGCGGGCGAAATGTCCGCCTGGTATGTGCTCAGCTCGCTGGGTCTTTATACTTTCTCCGCTACCGATCCGGAATACCTCGTAACGGTGCCGCTGTTCGACGAAGTGAAGTGGAAAACGTCCACGGGTAAAACGCTCATCATTACCAAAACCGGCAAAAGCAGGCGGCTGGCGGCTATTAAGGTGAACGGGAAAACGATCGGCGGTTATTTTGTGCCGCATGAGCTGTTCAGGAATGGCGGGAAGATCGAGGTGGTGACGGAGTGATTCATTCCACCACCAGCTCGTCCGCATCCAGCGCGATGGAACGGCCGATATAAGCGGCGGTTTGCCGGGCGGCTTCCGTAAGCGCGGCCGCTTTGGTTTGTTTGTGATAAAAATAATGAAGGAGGAAAAGCGCCAGGAACGTATCGCCCGAGCCGCCGAAATTTCTTGAAAGATAAGGATGGTAGAACGAAAAACGATCTTCGCCATACAGCTCCACGCCGATCTCGCCCGTGTTTTGCAGCATGCTGGTCACCACCAGCTCCGCATCGGGGTAAAGCCCGATGAATTGCTGGATGAATGCGCCCGGTTCGCCTTCGGCGGCAGGGTGGTGGCCGGTGAGGATCTTGATTTCGGAGAGATTGGGGAACACCATGTCGGAGAGCCGGATCAGCGCAGGCCATTTTTCGGCGATCTCGGCCGGAACGTACATCCTGCCATGGTCGCCGCAAACGGGATCGGTCACGATGCATTCGATGTGGTTGCGGTACTTCCCGGTCAGCTCCGCCAGAATGTCCGCCTGCTCCGGCTTCCCGAGGTAGCCGATATACAACACCAGCCGCTGCCGCCGGAAAACCGCCAGCTCGAACACTTCGGTGAGCAGCTTTTCAAAAGGCACGTCCAGCTTCGTGACGCTTTTCATATTCGTTAAACCGCTGAGCACTACGCTCGGCACCGGCAGTACCCGCGAGCCGAGCACTTTGATCATCGCTTTCAGGCTGGCCGTGCCGTGCACGGCGAAACTTCCTACCGCCAGTACTTTCAGACTTTCCATAAAATCCCGTGTTGCGTCCAAATGTATGGAATATGCAGGAAACAGCCGTGGAGGCTTTTTGTTTTCTTGGCAACATGCCGCGGCCGCTCGTGGAAAGTATGAGGAAAAACAAAAGCCGGAATATTATATTTAGGGCGGCCACAGGCCAAAAACGTAAGCACATTATGAGATTCAAGACCATGTTCTGCGTTTGCGCGATGCTACTCTTTATGACCGCAGCAAATGCCCAATCCGCCAAAAAATTCCTCGTTTGCGGCGACAGTAAAGTGTTGCTGGTGGATTACCATCAGTCCAAAGACAGCACCCCCGCCGTGATCTGGAGCTGGGACGCGCACGAGGCCGCCGACCTGCCCGAACGGTACCGCAAAAAGATGTTCAACACCATGGACGACTGCAAACCGATCAACGGCGGCAAACAGCTGCTGGTGTCGTCTTCCTCCGGCGCCATCGCCGTCATCAACCTGGCCGACAAAAAAGTAAAGTTCCTGGCAGACGTTCCCAACGCGCATTCCATCGCGCTGCTGCCCGGCAACCTGATCGCCGCCGCCGCTTCCACGCATAAGAACGGCAACAAGCTGATGCTTTTTGACATCGCGAAACCGGGCAAGGCATTGTATACGGACAGCCTGTATTCCGCGCACGGCCTTGTGTGGGACGCCAAACGGAAAAGCCTGTTCGCGCTCGGCTATTCCGTGCTGCGCGAATACAAGATCGTATCAAAAAATGCGCTGCGGCTGAAGAACGAATGGAAGATCCCCGGCATCGGCGGTCACGAGCTGCAGCCCGCGCCGGACGGCGATCATTTGTTCGTGACGGAGCACGGCGGCTCCTGGCTTTTTGATATCAACGCCCAAAAATTCGATAAGCACACGGGCATGCCGGACGCGGAGAATGTAAAAAGCCTCGGGCAGATCAGATCCGGGCAATACATCTACACCATTCCCGAAGAAAGCTGGTGGACGTTTCACGTTAAATTTTCCCACCCGGAGCGCATCTTCGCGTTCCCGGACATGCATGTGTATAAAGCGCGCTGGTTTACCAACTGACCGTGTTTACCTATAACTGTTATATCAGAACAGCTCGTCCCTATCCTTCGCGGGTAGGGATTTTTATTGCCCCTGGTTTATCAGCGGCAACAGCCTGTTCTGCAGATATTCGGACCAGGCGGGCGCGCAGGCGTTGTAACATTCTACCTGGGGCGTGAGGCCTTCGTGGGTAAATACCAGCTGGGTTTTGCCGTCTTTTTTTGAAATTTCAAAGATGATCTTTGTACCCAGCCACTCGTCCTTTTTTTCAAGAAAGGTCAGTTCCGCGTGCGTGATCAGCCAGACTACTTTTTTGCCGGGGACCGTTTCCACGATTTTTTGTTTGGTGTAATGTGCGCCGTCTGCCGCGCGAAAGATGAACTCATCGTTGAGCGCCGCCGTGTCGCCCGTGATCTCTTCGGAATAATAACCCGTCCACCAGCCGCGCACGTTGTTGACGGCCTGGAATACCTCCTGCGGTGACTTTTCCGTCCGCAGCGTAAACGTAAAATGCGATGTTTCCATTTCTTTTTTTTGTAAAGGTATTTAGGGGAACCGAGCCTGCCGGGGAGGTAACCGGACTTTTTAACGGGTGGGTTTGGACAAGCTATAACGAAGACCCGCGAAGGATCAGTTCCGACGGTATCACCATATTCAAACCCGCCGGGTCGGTATTTTTTTTCTCCAGCAGCTTCAGCAAAGCGGCCGCGGCGGCTTTGCCCATTTCAAACGCGGGCTGCGTAACGGTGGTGAGCGAAGGGGAAAGCATGGCGGCGATGCCGAGGTTGGAAAAACAGACCAGCTTTACGTCCGTAGGCATATTGAGCTGCAATTCGGCGCATACCTGGTACACCGGCGTGGCGAGCTTTTCCACGGAAGCCAGCATGCCGCCGGGCCTGCCGGGCTGCCGAAGCAGCTCCGTGATAATGGCGTGGTTTTCTTCCATGGAAGCGGAGCAATATATTTCATGGAAAGGAAGGCCGTTCTCTTCCATCGCCTTGCGGTAACCGGCCATGCGGTCGTTGCTGATAGACAGCCTGCTGGACGCGGCGAGGAAGGCGATATGCCGGCAACCCTGCGCGATCAGGTGCATGGTGGCTTTATAGCCGCTCTGGAAATCGTCCGTTACGATGCGCGCCGCTGCCACTTCGCCCAAGGCGCGGTCAAAAAAAACGACCGGCACCTCCTTGGCGATCAGCTCCTGGATATGCCCGCCGCTGGCGGTTTCGCTGGACACGGACATCAGCACGCCGTCCACCCGCCCGCTCTGGAACTCTTTGAGGATGGAGCGTTCGTTCTCAAAATTTTCATGCGTAAGACAGATCAGCACATGATACCCTTTTCCTTTCGCCACGCTTTCGATGCCGTTGATGGCCTGCGAAAAAAAGCTGTCCGCCACTTCGGGTATCACGATGGCGATGTTCCTGCTTTTTTTGCCGCGCAGGCTGCTCGCGTAAGGATTGGGCGTATAATTCAGCTTCGCGGCCATTTCCAGCACGCGGTGTTTGGTTTCCTCGCTGATCTCGTGGCTGTCGCGCAGCGCCTTCGAGATGGTGGAAACGGAAAGGTTCAGCTCCCGCGCCAGCGCCTTGATGTTGATCTGTTTCATTGGTTGATAAGTCCTTACGCTGCGAAATTAGCCCTAAATACCGGTATTTTAACGAAACCGGTTTCGTAAATAAAGCCGCGGCACGGTATGAAAATCCTCAAAAATGACCGAAATTATAGTGTTCAACTCATCATTTAATTTACAAACTACTCGCCATGGCAAACATTCAAAATTCATCATTTACCGCTAAGGAGATTAACCCGCTCGACAGCCTCGATGAATGGGAAGACGCCGTACTGGAACGTTATCCCGACCCGGATAGCATCGCCACCGATAAGACCAAGGAAGAATACCGGAATTACGATTCCCCGCAAAGGGACACCGTGAAAGAGTTCTACCGTCTTAACCACACGTATCAAACCTACGAGTTCGTTCAGCAGAAAAGAGCGGACTACCTGAAATTCGATAAAAAAGAAATGCCCGTGTGGCAGGCGTTCGACTTCCTCAACCAGCTGGTGGACGATTCCGACCCGGATACGGAGCTGGACCAGTTCCAGCACCTGCTGCAGACTTCCGAGGCCATCCGGAAAGACGGGCACCCCGACTGGATGGTGCTGGTGGGCCTGATGCACGATATGGGCAAGGTGCTTTGCCTCTTCGGAGAGCCGCAATGGGCCGTGGTGGGAGATACGTTCCCCGTGGGCGTGCAATATTCCGACAAGGTCGTGTATCCCGAATTTTTCAAAAACAACCCGGACTATCACAACCCCGAGTACCAGACGCCCACCGGCGTGTACAAGGAAGGCTGCGGGTTGAGGAACGTGAACATGTCATGGGGGCACGATGAATACGTGTACCAGATGATGAAAGACCACCTGCCGGAACAGGGGCTTTACATGCTGCGCTACCACTCGTTCTACGCCTGGCACCGCGAAGGAGCGTACAGCCAGCTGCTGGACGATCACGACCGTGAAATGCTGCGCTGGGTGAAGCTCTTCAACCCGTACGACCTGTATTCGAAAAATCCCACGCCGCCGGACTGGAAGCAGCTGAGACCTTATTATGAGGACCTGGTGGCGAAATACCTCCCGTCAACCTTAAAATTCTGATACGCCCGTAAATTATGCTCCAACTTCAGTAATTTCCCGCAGAGCCTGTCGTGCCTTTCAGGCCGCTCTGCGGGAAATTTTTTTACTAACCTAACCTTTCCGTTCCACACATGAATAAACTGCATCCGGCCGACTATATCGTTTTTTTTATCTACTTCATCTCTGTTGCCGCATACGGCTATTACGTCTATCATAAAAAGAAATCCAAGTCCCCCGATTCCAAAGATTTTTTTCTTGCCGAAGGTTCGCTTACCTGGTGGGCCATCGGGGCCTCGCTGATCGCGTCCAACATTTCCGCGGAGCATTTTATCGGCATGTCCGGCTCCGGCTTTGCGCTCGGGCTCGCCATTTCCACTTATGAATGGATGGCCGCCGCCACGCTGATCATCGTGGCCGTCGTGTTCATACCCCTGTACCTGAAGAACAAGATCTACACCATGCCGCAGTTCCTCGCCAAACGGTACAACGACAAGGTGAGCACCGTCATGGCCGTGTTCTGGCTGCTGGTGTACGTGTTCGTCAACCTCACGTCCATCATTTACCTCGGCGCGCGGGCGATCGCGTCCAT
>CBINIO010000046.1:0-14211 GCA_966250725.1 uncultured Chitinophaga sp. | reverse complement strand
GTGATGGCGATCGGCGGCGGCGCGGTGATCCCGCTGCTGTACGGCTACCTCGCGGACGTATGGAGCCCGCGGCAGGCTTACTGGATACTGGTGCCCTGTTACCTGTTCATTACTTTTTACGCGGTAAGAGGGTACAGGGCCGGCATGCCCGCCGGTGAAAAAGCCTGATATTTTTTATCGATTAAAATGAACGCATGAAACTGATCGCAGACGGAGGGTCTACCAAAGCCAGCTGGTGTTTGGTTGGCCCGGGAAAGGAGCCGTTATATTTCTGTACGGAAGGATACAATCCGTATTATGTTGACAGCGATTATATCCGTGGATCGCTGCACACGGCGCTGCCCCCGGAAGTGCCGCGGGCGGCGGTAACGGAAGTGCATTTTTTTGGCGCGGGCTGCGAGCCTTCTACGGAAGCCGTGCTGGTACGGGCGCTCGGCGCGCTGTTCGAACGGGCGGAAGTAACGGTCGGCAGCGACCTGCTGGCATCCGCCAAAGCATTGCTGGGCAACCGGCCGGGCTTTGCCGCCATCCTCGGCACAGGCGCCAATTCCTGCCTGTACGACGGCGCGAGGGTCACGCACAACATCGATCCGCTGGGCTATATGCTCGGGGATGAAGGCAGCGGCAGCTACATCGGTAAAAAGCTGCTGATCGCCTATTGCCGGGAGTATCTCCCGTTGCCGCTCAGGCGGCGGTTCTTCGCGGAATATGGTCTTGCAAAAGAGCAGATCATGGAACGCGTGTACAAGGACCCGCTCGCCAACCGCTTTTGCGCGGGCTTTGCAAAATTCGTCAAACAATACCTGGACGATGCGTTCGTATACCGCCTGGCATCGGACGCGTTCCATGATTTTTTTCGTTCCCTGGTTTGCCATTACCCCGGTTACGCCGGTTACACGCTCAATTGCGCCGGTTCCATCGCATTTCATTTCGGGGACATGCTGAAGGAAACCGCCGCGCATTACGGCATGGTCACCGGCCGCATCATCCAGGACCCGATACGGGGGCTGGCGGAGTATTACCGGCAGCAGGAGAGCGTAAGCAGTGAATGATCGCAGAATGAGAAAAGGGCACTGCGTTGAAGTGCCCTTTTTTGAATTGCACGGAGCGTCCGCGCAAGCTCAATACAGCGGTATCGCTACCCGCCTGAATGAGGAGGGACCGTGCCGGGTTTTGCGGCAGCCCTGTTATGTATTAGACCCATGTTATATACAGACTTTGATCGCATGCGCATACACGCGGTTATAAACTTCCCCCCTGCGCCCCCACGAACCGGTACATCTCCACACCCGCCAGCAGCAAAGCTCCCGTGCCGTAAGCCTCCGTACTTTCCGCGTCCACCATTTTCGGCGCCCTGCCGATAGGCTGTACGAAACCGGGTTTGCCCTCCGGCGTTACGGACGATGCCATCGCCGCCCAGGCGTTTTTCGCCACCGGCCAGTAAGTTGTTTTATCGAGCAGGCCGCGGTTCATTCCCCACAACAGCGCATAACAGAAAAATCCCGTGCCGCTGGTCTCTTTGATGTTGTAGCTGTCCGGGTCGAGCAGGGACGCATGCCAGCTGCCGTCAGGCTGTTGTATCGCCGCCAGCTTTTTTGACATCTCGCGGAAAAGCCTGATAAAACGTTCCCTGTCGGGATGGTCTGCGGGCATGTTTTCCAGCACTCTTACCAATCCCGCCAGCACCCATCCGTTGCCTCTCGACCAGAATACTTTTTCCCCGTTCTTTTCGCGGAGGTCAAAATATCTTTCATCACGGAAAAAAAGCTGCTCCGAAGGATCGTAGAGAAAGTCCGTCGTTTTCCACCAGAGGCGGCTCGCGAGATCGAGGTATTTGGACTGGCCGGTAGCCGTGGCGAGATAACTCAATGCGGTTGGCCCCATGTACAACGCGTCGCACCACGACCATTCGCGGAAGCGGATGGAACCGTCTCCCCAGGCGAGCGGTTCATTGTTCGGTTTGGCAAGAATGCTGTCTGCCAGCGCCTGCCAGGGAGCGATCATTTTTTTGTCGCCGTATTTCATATAAAGCAGGGAATACACCTGCCCGATACAATAATCGTCCGCGAAGAACCGCCGGGGGCCGGTCTGCCAATCCATCGCTTCGGAAGTTTTCCGTACGTACCGGATGTACCTGCGGCTGCGGCTTACGTCTGCCAAAGCCATAAGACCGGTAAGCCCCGTCGCGTTCACCCAATGGCTCATCCTCGGTTCCTTCACGCCTTTATTCCAGCGGTCTATCTGCCAGTCCGCCACTTTTTCCATCAGCTTCCTGATATCTTTTTGCCGGAGCGACACCGGTATTGTGGAGGACGGTTTATCTGCAAGCCGTATTTCCATCGTGCCGCCTTTCATCAGCGACGCGTAATCTACCTGGTAACCGGCCTGTGTTTTGCCGTTCAGGGAAATGGAAGAGATGTAGGCGGAAGTCGCCGTTTCTTTTTGCGTAACGATCCTGAATGTTTTATCGTGTTGCAGCCGCAGCGTTACCGCGTCGAAGATCGGGGAGGAGATGGCGTACTGGCCGGACACGGGGCTCACGGGATACAGGCCGATGGCGGCCATCACGTACCAGGCGGACATTTGCCCGGCGTCGTCGTTGCCGCTCAGCCCGCCGGGGCCGGTGGTGTACTCGCTCGCAAGGATGTTCCTCACTTCGCGCTGCGTTTTCCAGGGCGAGCCGGTGTAGTTATATAGAAAAGGCACCTGGTGACCCGGCTCGTTGCCGTGCCAGTATTCCTTCATCCGGAAAATATCGTCGAGCGCCGCTTCAAATTGCTGCGCGCCGCCTTTCAGCCTGATCAGGTCTTCCACGTTGTGCGGCACGTACCAGGTGTATTGCCGCGGCGTGCCTTCGGTGATATAAGGCGCGCGTTTGTCCGCTTCAAAAGGCGTGTACCAGCTGCGGTTCGCATATCGGCCGCGAACGAAGCCGACGCTCGTATCGAATATGTGCCGGTAGTTCAGCGCGCCGGCCGCCAGCTTTTTGTAATCGTCTTTTTTGCCGAGGGCTTTTGCCACGAGCGACAAAGCATGATCGTCATACGCGTATTCGAGCGTTCGCGATACCTGTTCGTTTTTGTGGAACGCGTCGCGCACGCCGTCTTCCATCGGGATGTAGCCGTATTGCAGGTAGCTCTTTAATGCCCGCCGTCCTTTGCCGTCGGAGTATTCCGCGGTATCGGCGGGCGTTTCGAAGGCGTTGCGGCGCATCAGCGAGTAGGCGGCCTCCACGTCGTAATCGCGGATGCCTTTGAGGTATGCGGAGGCGATGAAAGCGGTCACATGATCGCCGATCATCGCGGAAGTGTAGCTGTTCCAGCAGGGGAAGATCGGCAGCCATCCGCCCTGCTGCCCTTTGAGGATCATGGAGCGCACGAAGTCGTTGATCAGCGCCGGGTCGATGATCTCGTACAGCGGCAGCATGGTGCGGTAAATATCCCACATGGAAAAATCGTCGTAATAATTGCCTTCGCTGAGCCGGGCGGTTTCGTACTGCCGGGAAAAAGCGGGGTAAGTACCGCTTACGTCGCTGAACAGGCGCGGCTGCTGCATGGTGTGGTACAGCGCGGTATAAAAAATATTCTTCGAGCTTTTATCGGGCGTTTCGACGGTTATTTTGCCCAGCGCCTTTTCCCATTCACCGGCCGATTTGGATTTTATTGCTTCAAAGTCATGGCCGGCCACTTCCGCTTCCAGGTTCTTTTCGGCTTCCGCGATGCTGGTAAAAGAAGTACCGGTACGGATAATGACCTTTGTCCCTTTTTTCAGCTTCCAGCTGGCGTACGCACCGATCCCGGCCTGCCGCGAAAGGCTGTCCGCCGTGAGGATGCGGCCGTCTGCGTAAATGCCCGATCCTTCGAATGCGATTTCCGCCTTCACTACAAAATACCCGCTGAAACCTGCCGGTTTGCCCCAGCCCTGGTAAATGCGGTGCGCGGGATTGTAACCCTCAATTTGGTTCTTCTCGCGGTTCACCCTGATAAAACCTTCGCCCTGGTCGCTGTTGGGCGTTACCAGCAGGTGCAGGCTGTCGTCGCGCTGCATGGTAAAGCGCAACACGCCGCTGCGGGCCAGCGCGGTCATTTCCGCGAACAGGTGATATTCGTTGAGCTGTACGGAGTAATAGTGCGGCGCAGCTTGTTCTTCCTGATGGGAGAAGGGTGTGGCGTATTCCGGAACGTTTACGCGGAGGGCGCCGGTAACGGGCATGATCGTAAAGCTGCCGTAATCCTGCGTGCAGGAGCCGCTCAGCCAGTGCGTGCCCCTGAAGCCGCTGAGCAGGCTGTCCTTGTACATATACGGCGGCCGGCATTTTTGTTCGGAAGTACGGGTTTGCGGCGTCCACTGCGTCATGCCGAAAGGCGTGCCCACGGCGGGGATGGTGTTGGCGTACTGTTCCGTGCCTTTGCCGTGGATGGCGCTGGCGACGATGGTGCTGGCGGCCGTTCCGATCAGCGGCTGCACATAAGGCAGCAGGCTGTCTGGCGGCGCGGCGGCCGCCGGCTTCGATCCGTACAAAACGATCATAACGATGAGCGGTAGCATATATCCTGGGCGCATGCGGTATTTTTTTATTGAGCTGATATTTTTTGTAAATGTTCCTGAATATAGGCGATCATGCCCGTAGTTGGAAATCCGTTGTTGGGCCGCCGTTTGGCGGGATCGTACCAGGTCTTCCATTTCGGGTTGCGGTCGCCTTGCTGGCAGGTGGCGTCGATGGCTTTCATTTGCCGCATCGCCTGTTTCATGAGCTGTGCCGCTGTAACGACATTTTGTTTACTGCCTCCGGTAATGTAAGCCTGTTTGAGCTTGGCGGCCTGGAGCAAAGTATTTTCCAGGTCCAGCAGCTGCTTGTACATCAGCGCGGGCAGGTACACATAGTCGTGATAAAAATCGTTGCCGGAGGGCAATCCTTCCGCCGCGGCTTTGTAAGCGGCCGCTACCAGTTCGTACCGCTCCGGCGTGCCGGGCGCTTCCAGTCCCTCGAATTTTGCAATGAACGATCCGTGCGGAGTAGGCACTTCGGTATCGCCCAGGAAGCCGATCAGTTTCTTAATATCGGAGAGCTTTTTTACATACCCCGTTCTGCCGAAATGCGAGGCGTGCAGCTTTTTCATGGAGGCGATGGCGGAAGGCGCGGCTTTTTTTCCAAAGTGTTCTTCGGCCCATTGCTCATAGAACTTCTCGCCGTCGAAGTTTTGCGGGTCGTACGCCCACTGGCCGAATGCCTCGAGGTTCAGCAGGAAGGGGCGGAACGTTTGCCCGTTCACCTTCAGGTATTTGTCCGCCGAATAACGTTGCTGCATAAACGTCATGATGGAATCTATCTTCGGCGGGCAGGGATCGTGTACGGTGTGATTCGTCCAGAAGCCGGCGTGCATGTAGGTGCCGAAAGGATAGCCGCGGGTGCTCGTGGGCATGCGGTCGAAGTCGCAATAACCATCGTCCGCCCATACCACGGTAAAATCCTTTGGCGGCGTAAAGCCTTCGTTAAAAAGGTCCATGCCGTCGTCGTAACAGGTGCATACTTTCAGCGCGCCCGGTTTGTAAATGGCGAGTACGCTGTCAAACGCCGCAAATACCTGGTTGAATATTTCCACGCGGTTTTCCCCGCAGCTGCTTACGTACGCCCTGTCCCACACCTGGTTCCTGGGGCGCAGCGAATAGATGTCGGCCTTGCCCAGCGGCGTTTTGGTGAGATAATACACCCAGGTGGCGATCCATTTTTCTTTATACTGGCTCCAGCAAAGCGCTTCGGTGTCGGTGATGGAGCGCATATGATACCCGAGGCTCATGTCCACCTGTATTTTCATGCCTTTGAGATGTGCGTAATCCATCATGCTGTCCACCAGCGGAAGGTTCACTTTATAACCAGGCCGCAGCTCGAGGTAGGGTTTGCGGGTGTAGAATTCCGGTCTGCCAAACATATCGAAGGGATGCACGGCGTTGTAGCGTATCCGGCGGAGGGAATTGACCATCGCTTTCCAGGTTTCCATGTCATATTCCAGGAAAGGTTTGCTCATGTTCGCCAGCTCGTCCACGTCATTTTCAAAATAACATACGATGGGCACTTTTTGGGAAGGAATAGTTCTGTCCGGCGTTTTAAGAAGACCGGCCCGTCGTTTTTTTTCGGGCTTGCGTCCCGTCCAGTAATCCATCGGGCCGATGCCGAGCGTGGTGCGGGAGTAGTCGTACACGGTGTTCTGCATGCCTTCCACGGTGTTGCCCGCGAGTATAATGGCGGAGCCGATGCTGCGGATGATGCCGTCGCCTTCCAGCCGGATTTTTTTTTCTTTCAGGATGCGTGATACCAGCTCGCTGCTGGCGGGCGTGCCCACGAGGTAACATTGCCCTTTGCCTGGCAGCGTAGCAGGCTCTGTGGTGATGCGAACGGTAGCGCCCGTTACTTTTTCAATGTCCTGCCGGAGATCGTCGCACACGGCCAGTTCCGTGGGTGTGCTGCGCGCGCCGTGATAGATGGTGACCTGCGCCTGCGTGACCGATATGCCTGCCAGCAGCAGGGTAGCGGATGTGAGAATTATTTTTATTGTCATGATTTGCACTGATTTTTGTTATGCCTGCCGACAGCGGGATGCGTATGTCAGAAATATTTCTGCCGGCATGCGTTTCATTGATTTTTCGTTGGCTGTTCCGCTTACCGTATCCCTACGCGTTTCGCCCAATCTTCCCATTGCCGTTTCATCTCTTTCACCTGCGCAGGAGATGACGAAGCACGGTTATTCTCTTCCACCCGGTCCTTCTCCAGGTCGTACAATTCCCAGGGCGCATCTTTACCGGCCGATAAAAGTTTATACTTCCCCGTTATGATCGCCTTTTCATCGTTCAGCGACCAGAAAACCGGCCGGTGCGGCTGTACTTTCCCTTTTTCAATTACCGGCAGCAGGTTCTGTCCTTCCGCGGGCAGCACGCTGCGGCCTTTGTACCGCACAGGATAACGCGCCCCCGCCGCCGCGCAAAGCGTAGGCATAATGTCGGTAACATGCCCCACCTGTTCCATCACCTGCCCGTTCCTTTGCCGCCTGATACCTTCGGGCCAGCGGACGATCAGCGGGGTGGAAATGCCGCCTTCATAAATGTCCTTTTTATATTGACGGAAAGGCGTGTTGCTCGCATTGGCCCAGGATTGTCCGTAGCTGAGGTACGAATCGACGCCGCCCGGCGGCAGGCCGTTCTTCCGGTGATCAAGCCCTTCCGGCCCGCCTTCGGCGCAGCCGCCGTTGTCCGAAAGAAAGATCACGATGGTATTCGACGCTTTGCCTGAAGCTTCCAGCTGCTCCAGGATGCGGCCGATGCCCTGGTCCATCCGGTCGATCTGCGCGGCGTACACGGCCATTTTTTGCGCCATTTCTTTTTTTGTTTTTTCAGGCAGCTGCGCCCATGCGGTTACACCGGTATCTCTTGGAGAAAGGGGCGTAGCGGGACTGATGATGCCCAGCTCCGTCAGCCTGCGGTACCGTTGCAGGCGCAGCGAATCCCAGCCGCTATCGTATTTCCCTTCATAACGCGCGATATCTTCCGGCAGCGCGTGCAAGGGCCAGTGCGGCGCGGTATATGCTACGTACAGAAAGAACGGTGACGCGGATGTTTTTTGCTGCTGCAATATTTTTTCCGCGTAATCCGTGATGGCGTCCGTCATATAAAACCCTTCTTTCGGCGGATAATAACGCTGATCGTTCAACGCCATGGTACGCACCGTTTTGGGCGTTTTGTCCTTCGTAATGTCGAAGTAGTTCACCGCGCCGCTGATAAGGCCGAAATAATTATCAAACCCGCGGTCCGCCGGCCAGTAGGGCCGGTGTTCGCCCAGGTGCCATTTGCCGGCCATCGCGGTGTAATATCCCGCTTCGCCGAGCACTTCGGCAAGCGTAACGCAGCGGTCGTTCAGGTAACCCTGGTTCGGGCCGGCAGGGCCTGTTTTGGGCCATGCAAGCCCCGCCATGCCCACCTGCTGCGGGTATAGCCCGGTCAGCAGCGACGCGCGCGTGGGCGAGCACCAGGCGTTGTTGTAAAAGCGGGTGAAGCGGATGCCCTCGCGGGACAGCCTGTCCAGGTTGGGCGTACGGATCTCGCCGCCGAAACAGCCGATGTCGGAAAAGCCCATGTCATCGGCCATGATCAGCAGGATGTTGGGCCGGGAAGTTTTTTCCCCCGCAGGCGCGCCCGAAAAAAATACGACGCCCGATAATGCCAGTAATACGGTCCATTTCATTGTCGTGGTATCAGTTCTGAATGGTTAAACGTTGGATGCTGTCGAGCGAATGCCGCATGGCGCTTGCCCTTCCGGGAAGCAGCAGGCAATGGTTCTTTGTTTCCGAAGGATCGGTGCGCATGTTGTACAATTGCCCGTCCGGCCCGCCGGGTTGCGGCTGCTCGGTTACAGGCGTGCTGAACCCGCCGGAGCCAAGCCCGTCCACCCACTTCCAGTCGCCGTTGCGAAGACCGAGCATGCCATGCGAAGAAGCGTGTACGATCATTTGCGGCACCTTCGCGGAATCGGCGCTGCCGAGCAATATGGGCAGTATGCTGTAACTGTCCAGCGCGGCGGGCACATGCGCGGGGCCGCCGTTCAGCTCGGAACAGGTAGCCACGAGGTTCGTCAGCGAAGTGGTGATGCCGCTCACTCTTCCCGCTGCAACGCGCTCCGGCCAGCGCACGATCAGCGGTACGCGGTGCCCGCCTTCCCATATGTCCGCCTTCATGCCGCGGTAAATGCCGGTGGCATGATGGCCGTACCGTTCCGTCATGAACGGCCGCCAGTAAGGACCGTTGTCGCTGCTGAAAATGACGATGGTGTTTTTGTCCAGCCCGTTTTTTTCGAGCGCCGCCAGCACCTTGCCCACCATCGCGTCCGTCATGGTCACATAGTCGCCATAGCCGCCGGCGCGCGACGCGTCCCTGTATTCCGCCGAAGGCAGCCAGGGCGTGTGCGGCGCGGGCATGGCGAAGTAGAGGAAGAAGGGTTGCTTTGTGTCTTTCTGCCGCGCGATATAATCGGTGGCTTCCTGCGTGAGATGCGGCAGCACCTGGTTGAAATCAAAGTCCGGCGCCATTCTCCCGGCGCGCCAGAACGCGCCGATGGCATAGTCCGGCGCATCTTTGCCGCGAACCTCGTTCCCTTCGGTATAACCGTCCGGTATGGCGGTGAGCGTGTCGTTGCGGAGATAACAGTAGGGCGGCATGTCCAGCGAAGCGGGCAGGATGTAGGAATAATCGAAGCCGCGCGTATTCGGCCCGTCGTCTACCGGCCGTGAAAAGTCGATGTCTTCCGGGTCGGGCTCGGGCAGCAGCAGGGTTTGTTCGCGGCCTTTTTTGATGGCCCAGTTCAGCCCCAGGTGCCACTTGCCGACAACCGCCGTTTTATAGCCGTATTGTTTTAACAGGGAAGGGGCGGTCAGCTGATCTTTCCCGATAATGGCGCCGCCGTAACCGCGGAGCACGCCCTGCTTCAGGTTGCCGCGCCAGCAATACACGCCGGTGAGTATGCCGTAACGCGACGGCGTGCACACCGAGGAGGAGGAATGCGCATCCGTAAAACGGATGCCTTCCGCGGCGAGCCCGTCGATATGCGGCGTGCGGATGTGCGATGCCGGGTTGTTGGCGGACACGTCGCCGTAACCCATATCGTCCGCCAGTATGTACACGATGTTGGGCTTCGCCGTGCCGGGTTTTGCGTTTTCGCAGGCCGCAAGCGCGAGCGCGGAGACGGCCAGTATTTTAAGGATCGGATCTTTCATTGAGTTTGGCATAATTGGTCATGAATTGCTGGTAAGCGTTTTCAGGGAATTGGAGCAGGTCGCCGGTTTGGCGCATATGTTCGCGGATGTCGCCGATGAGCTGCTCCGCCAGCGCGCGGTACGGCGGTTTGCCGATCAGGTTCTCTTTTTCCTGCGGGTCTTTTTCAACGTCGTACAGCTCGAGGTAGATTTCGTCGCGGAAAGTGTCCATGATGAGCTTGTGCGGCCCTTTCACCACGCAGCGTTGATTGCTGCCGTAAGCGGCGTTGCCGTCGTATTGAATAAAGATGCGCTTGTCGGGGGAAGTTTTCCCTTTTGCCAGCGGTAGCAGCGAGGTCCCGTCCGTTGCGCCCGCTCCGGCAATGTTGAGGTAATCGATGAGCGTAGGCCATACGTCGATAAGACTTACCGGCTGCGAGGTTTCCTTAACGGCGGGTTTAAAGCCGCGCGGAAATTTGATGATCAGCGGAACGCGCGCGGATTCCTCGTACATGCACATTTTCATCCAGAGCGAATGACTGCCCAGCATTTCGCCATGGTCCGCCGTAAAAATGATCAGTGCATCGTCATACAACCCTTTTTCTTTCAAGGCGGCGATAATGCGGCCCGTTTCATCGTCCAGCAGGTTCACAAGCCCCATGTAGCGCGGCCACACATCTTCCCACTGCTCCCTCGAATAACGGGAACCGATAAACCCGGCAAGACCATAAAGCTGCAGCGGCGATTGCCCCCCGTACCATTGCCCTACGTTGCCGGGTACGGTAATATCCTGTCTCCGCACCTTGTCGTAATACGGCGCGGGAATGTGAAAGGGCGGGTGCGGCGACATGAACGTGGTGACCAGCAGCAGAGGCTTTTTGCCGCTGTGTTTGCGGATGATATCCACGGAACGCGTACCAAAATAATCGTCCGGGAAATATTTCAGCCCTTCGCTGTACAGCTTGTGCACGGGTATCGTATAACGTTTGGCATGCGTAAAGGCGCCGGACACCAGCTCGGGCGCATAGTCCGTAAATTCCCTGCCGCCGGGCTTCTTCACGCCCTGCGGCTTTAGCCACTGCTGGTAAGTCTTCTGCGTGATCCACTGCACGTTCACGTTCGGGTCTTTCTCGATGTCGGGCTCGGTGAAAAAATGCTGTTTGCCTACGTTCCAGGCGCTCCATTGTTTCGCCATGGTTTCGTAAAGGTTTCGCGTCCCTTTTTTTACGACGCGGTAATGCTCGTCCTGCTGCACCCATCCGTTGATGAGACTTCCGCTGTTGTTGGGATATTTCCCGGTGAAGAACGCGCCGCGCGCGGGCACGCATATCGGGCTGGCGGTGTAGGTGCGGTTGAAAGAAACGCCGTCCTTTTTTAACGCGTTGATATGCGGCGTATACCGGCCGATGGCGTCGTAACGGAGCTGGTCGGCCATGATGATGACGACGGGTATTTCCTTTTGCTGCGCCCGTATACCCTGCAGCGCGCATAATTGCAGCAGCGAAATGGTGATAATAATATGTTTCATGTAGCGAGCTGTTCGGTCAATGATCAATGCCCCTGCTGGAACGCGGGATTGTATTCTCCTCTTTTTTTGAATCCCGGCCAGTTGCGCATGGCGCCGAACCGGGGATAACTTTCAAAGATGTCGCCGTTGCCGGTCATCCGCGGATCGCCCTGCCGGGTGAGCATTTCCTTCAGCTGTCCGCTCAAAACGTGCCGGATGGAATCAAAGGCCGGATCGCCCGCCAGGTTTTTCGTGCAGCCGGGATCGTTACGAATGTCGAACAGCTGCTCCGCCGGTCTTTTTTCAAAGCCCTGCCGGAATAATGCCGGCCATTTCTTCCGCTGCGCGATGAGAAACGACTTGGAGGGCGAGGGGTCGTCGATGTCGGTGTAACCCGGGCCGATCGGTTTGATGTCTTTGGAGGTGGAAGGCGGTTCCGATGCCGGCGGCGGATCGCCCGCGGGCCAGCGGTCGGGTTTGAAGTTGAGGATGAAAAGATAGTCCGCCGTTCTGATGGCTCTCGACGGATAACCCACGTTATCGGGCCGGGAGGCGGAATGCCTTTCCATGCCGGTAAGCACGAATGTATTGCGCGGTGCGCCCTTTTGCTGCAGCAGCAGCGGCAGCATGCTTTTGCCGGAAACGCCCGGCATTTCAGGGACGCCCGCGGCCTGCAGGAAAGTAGGCGCCAGGTCGATAAGACCGGTCAGCGCGTCGGATTTCCTGCCGCCTTCGATCACGCCCGGCCAGCTCACGGCCAGCGGTATGTGCGTGCCGTATTCCATCACGGTGGCTTTGGCGGAAGGGAAAGGCATGCCGTTGTCGGACGTGAGCACGATGAGCGTATGGTCCAGCTCGCCTTTTTCGCGGAGGAAGCGGATGATCTTCCCCAGCTGTTCGTCAAACCAGCTGATCTCTACCGCATAGTCGCGCAGGTCGTTCTTTACGGCGGGAACGTCCGGAAGAAAAGCGGGAAGATGCACATCGCCCGTATCACGCCCGGAACCTTCGGTATAAGGCCGGTGCGGCTCCTGCGCGCCCACCCAGAAGAAGAACGGCTGCTCCGCTTTTTTCTCCCCGTAAAACGCCTGGAAATTCGCCGCGTAATCGATTTTGCTGATGGTTTTGTAAGGCGGCGTCAGGGTAAGCTCGTTATAAGCGTGGCCGACGGGATTTTCTTTCCATCCCGCGTCTTTCCAGTTGCCCGGCCCCCAGGCTTTGCCGGTGTAGCCGGTCTTGTAACCGGCGCTGTCCAGCGCGGCCGTGAATACCGGGAACTTCGAAGGGAAATAGCTGCTGTGCGTGCCGGCTTCTTCCAGCTGCCAGATATTGCGCCCGGTAAGGATCGCCGCCCGCGAAGGGCTGCACTGCGGCGCCGCCGCGAAAGCATTGGTGAACAGCACGCCGCCCGCGGCCAGCGAATCGAATACCGGTGTGCGTACGCCGGGCGTTCCATACGCGGACGCGTAGGGGAACGACTGGTCGTCGGTGATCACGAACAGGATGTTCGGTTTTTTCTTCTTTCCCGTTTTCTGCCTTTGCCCGCAAGCCGTCAGCATCAGCAGGCAGAGGATCATGGCGGGCCATGTTTTATTGCTCATGGTTCATCTTTTTTCAATGAGTAGTTGGCAAATCGCAGCCATCGTTTTTCTGCGCATCACTCATCATTTTTGAAATCACTCGCGGGCGCGCTGCGTTTATCGCCTTTTATAGCAGTTCGTTTTCAATGTTCATTCATCGTCATCCTTCGCATCACCGCCATTCGCAGCCCGCTTTTCGTTCTTCGCCATCACCGGGATCCCTTTCACCACCTCCGGCAACCGGTCGGCGGTTTGCGTCTCCGTCCATTTGCCATGGATGCGTTCGCGCAGAATGCTGACGCCGTCACCGGTACTAAAGATAGTGTTGCCGTCATTCGAAGTGATCTTTAACATTGCGGGCCGTTTCGTATTCAGTTCCGCCTTCACCGTCCAGCCGCCGGCTGCGATCTCGTTTTTGGCGTTTATGCGGCAGGGCACGAGCTGTCCTTTTCGTATCTGCATCACAGTGAGAAAACGCATGCTGCCGGCCTTTTGTTGGGTGGTGGCGGAAAGGTGCCATTGATTGTTCTCGTATTCTATCAGCCGCCCCGTCGTATCGCGCCGCTGCATCCAGTTTTCGGCGGGAACGGCGAACGTATCGGCCACCGCCCACCGCACCGGCAGCGAGCTGAAAAACGCCGCATTGGCGGAAACGTCCTTCAGCGAACTTTGAAAAACGTTCCGCGAAGCGTCTACCGTGATCTTTTGCGGGCTGTGGATATACCAGCTCCATGCGGCCGGATGGTCCGCTTCCAGGTCGTCGTACACCACCACCACATCAGGATGCAGCAGCAGCAGGTGACGGCGGAATTTTTTCAAACCGGATTTTATTTTCCCTGAAGCGTCGCGATAGGCCATCGATGCGTCGCCCGCCGCGTACGACAATTGTTTGCCGTTGGCGAAACGCGCCATCCAGCCGTAGCTTTCGGGGTCGAAGCCCTGGCCCTTGCCGTCGATCAGCACGCCGTTGTGGCCCACGGTTGCCTTGTACCATTCCAGCCGGTGCCTGTCGCTCATCGCCACCTTGTGCCCGGACATATAAAAGAGCGGCTTCCCGCCATACAATATGTTAAAGGTATTCTGGTCCGCCAGCATATGACCGTACGCGCCGTACGGACTGGCCCGCATGGATACCATGAGATTTTTGGAAGGATCGCTAAGGTCCGTATGCATATCCGCCACGCCGATGTCGTGAAAAATACGGGCAGGCGCAAATACGCTGTCGGGCAATATGGCGGGGCGTTTTACGTTTGCAAGATACCGCAGCCTAAGCCAGCGGAACATCTCCGTATCCGTTACCTGAAGTTTTTCCACCTTTTCGATCTTATGCGCATACGTAGCCGCAACGCGGCTGCCGGTCAGCCTGGACAGCGCGATGATGCCGACC
>CBINIO010000045.1:0-14440 GCA_966250725.1 uncultured Chitinophaga sp. | reverse complement strand
CACCACCCCCTGGACGCTGCCCAGCAACCTCGGTCTTACCGTGGGCGCCAACATCGACTATGTGCTGGTAAAAACCTTCAACCCTTACACCCATCTGCCCATAAACGTCGTACTGGCGAAAGACCTTGCCGGCAAGTACTTCAAACCGGAAGGGGAGAACGGCGATTTTGAAGGCTACACCGCGGACACCAAACTGCTGCCCTGGAAAATACTCGCGAACTTTAAAGGAAGCCAGCTGGAAAACATCCGTTACGAACAGCTGCTGCCCTTCGCGCAGCCCGAAGAAGGCGATCCCTTCCGCATGCTGCTCGGCGATTTCGTGACCACCGAAGACGGTACCGGCATCGTGCATACCGCTCCCGCCTTTGGCGCGGACGATAACCGCGTCGGCAAAAAATACGGCATCGGCATTCTCACGCTGGTGGACCGCCAGGGCAAATTCACCAATAACGTCGGGGAATTTTCCGGCCGGTACGTAAAAGATTACAAGAACGATCCCGATTATAAAGACGTAGACGTAGACATCGCCGTAAAGCTCAAAAAAGAGAACCGCGCCTTTAAAGTGGAAAAATACGAGCATACCTACCCGCATTGCTGGCGTACGGACAAACCCGTGCTGTATTACCCGCTGGACGCATGGTTCATCAAAACCACCGCGCTGAAGGACAGGATGGTGGAGCTGAACAAGACCATCAACTGGAAACCCGCTTCTACCGGCAGCGGCCGCTTTGGCCAGTGGCTGGAGAACATGGTGGACTGGAACCTTTCCCGCAGCCGCTACTGGGGCACCCCGCTGCCCATCTGGCGTACGGAGGACGGCAGCGAAGAGATCTGCATCGGCAGCATCGCGGAGCTGAACGAAGGCATCAGGCTGGCGAACGAAGTGCTCGGCGGCGATGTGAACAAACATTACCTGCACGAAGGCATTCTCGACCTGCACAAACCTTACGTGGACGACATCATCCTCGTAAGCTCCACCGGCAAACCCATGCGCCGCGAGCCCGACCTGATCGACGTATGGTTCGATTCAGGCGCCATGCCCGTGGCCCAATGGCATTATCCTTTTGAAAATAAGGAACTGCTGGATAAAGGCCAGGCCTTCCCGGCGAACTTTATCGCCGAAGGTGTGGACCAGACCCGTGGATGGTTTTACACACTCCATGCCCTCGCCGTGATGCTTTTCGACAGCGTGGCGTATAAAACAGTCGTTTCCAACGGCCTTGTGCTGGACAAGAACGGCAACAAAATGAGTAAACGCCTGGGGAACGTGGTGGATCCCTTCGCCACCATCAGCCAGTTCGGCGCCGACGCCACCCGCTGGTACATGATCACCAACGCCTCTCCCTGGGACAATATGAAGTTCGATGTGGAGGGCATCCGCGAAGTGCAGCGCAAACTTTTTGGTACATTATATAATACCTATAACTTCTTCGCGATGTACGCCAACCTGGACAATTTCAGGTTCAGGGAAGCGTACATCCCGCTGGAACAGCGGCCCGAGATCGACCGCTGGATCATTTCGCTGCTGAACACGCTGGTGAAAAAGGTGACCGGCAGCATGGAAGATTACGAGCCCACCCAGGCGGGCCGCGCCGTGCAGGAATTTGTGGACGAGCACCTGAGCAACTGGTATGTTCGCCTCTGCCGCCGCCGTTTCTGGAAAGGCGAGTACGGGCAGGACAAGATCAGCGCCTACCAGACGCTGTATGAATGCCTGGAAACCATCGCGCGGCTGATGGCGCCGGTGAGCCCGTTCTTTACCGACTGGCTGTACCGGAACCTCAATGGCGTGAGCGGCCGCCAGGCGGAAGAAAGCGTGCATCTCACCCGTTACCCCGTGGCGGACGCCGCGGCGATAGACGCCGGGCTGGAGGAAAGGATGCAGCTGGCGCAGGACGTATCGTCGCTGGTGCTGAGCCTCCGGAAGAAGACCAATATCAAAGTACGGCAGCCTTTGCAGAAGATACTGATACCTGTCCAGGACTTGCATATGAAGGAGCAGCTGGCTTTGGTGGAACATTTGATAAAAAGCGAAGTGAATGTAAAAAGTATTGACTATCTTACGGAAACCGAGGGTTTTATCAAGAAAAAGATTAAGCCGAACTTCAAAACGCTTGGCAGCCGGATGGGTGCGAAGATGAAGGCGGTTGCTGCGGCGATCAATGGGTTTACGCAGCACGAGATTGCCGAATTGGAGAAGAACGGCAGTTTTGGCTTAATAATTGAGAATGAGCAAATTCCGATTCAGTTAACCGATGTTGAGATCATTTCGGAAGACATTCCCGGATGGACGGTGGCGAACAAAGGTTCGCTGACTGTGGCGCTTGATATCACCATCACCCCTGATTTATTGGATGAGGGCAATGCCCGTGAGCTGGTGAACCGGATCCAGAAGATACGGAAGGATAGTGATTTTGAGTTGACTGACCGTATTGCTGTTAAAGTGGCGGACGTAGCTTCCCTGAAATCGGCGATAATTAACTTTAATGACTATATTTGCACGGAAATTTTGGCAGATAGTCTGGAGATAGTGCCGCAGTTACAGGAGGGCATAGAAGTAGAAGTTAACGATCTTAAATTCAACGTATTAGTTAACAAAAAAAGCTAATCCCATGGCAACAAAGAAGAAGGTTGCTAGTAAAACTACCAAGAAGGCGGTTCCTGCCAAGAAAGCTGTGGCTAAAAAGGCTTCCGCGCCTAAAAAAGCGGCGTCCAAACCGGCGCCTGCCAAAAAGGCCGCGGCTCCTAAAAAGGCAGCAGTGAAAAAGGCGGCGCCCAAAGCAGCGAAGCCCGCGCCTAAAAAGGCTGCGGTGAAAAAAGCAGCGGCAAAAGCGGCCCCTTCAAAGGCAGTTCCCGCCAAAAAGAAAGCGGAAGTAGCCAAAAAGCCCGTCAAAGCAAAAGCGGTAAAATCAGCCCCGGCCAAAAAGCTGGCGGCCAAAGCGCCTGCCGCTAAAAAACCGGCCGTTGTTGTCAAAGCTCCTGTTAAGAAGGCTGCTGCCAAGGCTGCTCCGGCGCCGAAAGCGAAACCGGCTCCGGCAGTTGTGCGCAAGGCTCCGGCTAAAAAACAGGCGCCAGCGCCCGAACCGATCATTTCTAAACCCGTAGAAAAAGTAGATATAATGGCATCAAAGAGTAAACAGGATAAATCAGACAAGGAACCAGTGAAAAAGACCCGGGTGGAAGAACCTGCCAGGAGGACTACAGAGAAACCGTCTTCCAGGACTCCTTCAAAGCCCGCCAGCGGCCGCACGGTTGTGAAAACCGTGACGACGTATTCTCCGGAATTCACCAAATCCGTACTGGATCAGCCGGAAGCACCTGCCGGCCCTATATATCGCTATAGCGACCCTGAGCTGCAGGAATTCAAAGAGATCATCCTCAAGAAGCTGGAAGCAGCAAAAAAAGAGCTGGTGTACCTGCAGGGTCTTATTACCCGTAAAGACGAAGCAGGCACTGATGACACGGAAAACAAATACATGAGCATGGAAGACGGCAGCGGTTCGCAGGAACGCGAGCAGCTGAACCAGATGGCAAGCCGCCAGATCCAGTTCATCGACCACCTAGAGAAAGCGCTGGTGCGCATCGAGAATAAAACATACGGCATCTGCCGCGTGACCGGCAAACTGATCGAAAAAGCGCGCCTGAAAGCGGTGCCGCATGCAACGCTCAGTATCGAAGCCAAGCTGGCGAAAAGCAAATAGTGTTGCGGTTTTAGCAACCGGTAGAAAAAGTACCGGCAGGTACATGAAGATACAAAAGGAGGGCTGTCCGGAAGGACGGCCCTTTTTTCATACATCCATGTTAAAAACCCGGCAACTGGTAATTACCTTGCCGAAATAATTTGCTGCAAAGAAAGCGGGGCGCCGGTGGCGAACCCAGGCACGCCCGCTTCTTCACAGATCGTTTGTTAAATCACCAAAATGAACCTCCAGATGCCGGAAGAATCCGGCGCCTGATAAAACAATTGCCCTGGCAATCGTTGTAGCGAAAGTAGCGGGAAAGGAAGCAGGACGATAAAAAGAAGGCCGGAACTTTCTCAAGCCCGGCCGATAATATCTCCGAAAAAATGATGATAATGAAAATTTGCAATTAAGCTGGCTCCAGCAGCTCCGCCTCGTCGACATCAGGCTTAAACGCTTTCCTGACCTGCCTCGCAGCCAGGTAGATCAACCCCGCCGTCGCCAAAGCCGCCAGGCTTCCCAGCCCGATATTACGCACCTGCTTCTTCGTCGGCCAGCGGATCACGTTCTTTTCCGGGCTCGCCACCGCAATGTCCAGCAAAGGCGCCATACATACGTCCTCAATGATCTTATCCGCTACGGTGGCGGTTTCCACATACTGTGGATGGTATGCTACACCCACGCCCGCATCCCGCAGCATCGCGCTGTCACTCTCGCCGTTGCCCACGTAGATGATGTTCTGCGGCTGAATGTGATATTTCTCGGCAATATATTTCAGAATATTGCTTTTATCATACACCGCCGACGCGCCGCTCCCTTTCAGGAAATAATCGGGTATGCTTACCTCGCCCGTCGCTACGCTATGCACCAGGTGAAGCCGGTTGGAGAACGCAAAGTCCGCACCCAGCTTGTTTTTCATGTGATTCGCCACGCACTCGAAACCATCCGTGATCAACCCGCAGATATACCCGCGCCGCTTCAGCTCGCGGATCACATGCCGGATGTCGGGCGTTACGGGAATGTCGTCGGCCACCTCGAGCAGCTCGGCAAGATTGCGGCCCTGGAACAAAGCGGCGGACCGCCGGATGATCGAGATGGGGTCGGTGTAATGCTGCAGTATCTGCACCAGCGAATCTTCCTGCTCGAACGCCACCGCGGCCAGGTAAGTGTAATTCTCGGTGAACACGGTTTCGTCGAGATTAAAGATCACCATCTTCTGCAGCTTGTCGATGGACTCGAGAATGGAATATTCCATCTGCTCGCGGATGATGTTGATATTGCCGAGCGTTTCAAAGTTCTGCAGCGGGATGCTTTCCGCTTTTTTGAGAATGGTGCGCGATACCTCGCGGCTCATCTTGCTCAGCTGCTCCCAGGTCTGCATCGCGTTTTCCAGCCGGCCGATATTCACTTCGCGGATACGCGCCTGGTTCACATGCATATCTATCAGCAACCCGATGTCTACCCCGTAATCGTTTTCAAAATGCACTTTCTGCAAAAACGATTTACGCGCGGCGATCATGCCGCTGAGCGGTTGGTTGAATCCTGCCAGCTCCGGGAAAAGTATGCTCAGCAAGGGTTTGGCGACGAGCTGCGTAACGCGCCCCGCCTGTCTTTCAAAATACGACTTTACAAAATCCGCTTCGTCGTTCACGATCGGATCGGTCAGCAGCTCTACGAGCTGATCGGGATAGGTCAGTATATCGCCGTCCACGTACATGATAATGTCGTGTTTGGCGGCCATCATGCCTTCCCGCATGGAAATGCCTTTGCCGCGCTGGCTGCTGGTGATCACGCGCACTTTTTCTTTCAGCGCTTCTTCAACCGTATGATCCGTTGAATTGTCGTCTACTACCACAATTTCTATCGGCCTTGAGGTCTTCCTGATCGTCTTGATTACCTGGCGTATGGTGGCGCCTTCGTTGAGCACTGGTATAATTACGGAAATCATAGGTGTCAATTGGTTTGGTGAACAAATAAGGTACCGGACGGCACGCTCGAAGCTCCAAAAATGATACCACATGTAAGGTGGCGCAGGGTTGTCATGAACCGCTAAAATTGGTTATTTTTGAGCAATTCCCGCAAGGGGAAGATTTGAGAGTACGGCTTAAATATAAATAAAATGCAGGAAACAAAAAGGCAAAAACAGGTAGGGCAGCTGGTGCAGCAGGAACTCAGCGACATATTCATGCGTATGGGATTTAATGTAACGGAAGGCGGCATGATCTCGATCTCGTCTGTTAAAATGACACCTGACCTGCTGGAGGCAAGGGTTTATTTAAGCATGTTCCAGATCAAATCCCCGGAGGAAATGATGGCCCGCATGAAAGAAAAGATGAGCGAGATCCGCCGCGAGCTGGGCAACCGCGTGGGCAAGCAGCTGCGCCGCGTTCCCGAACTCACTTTCTTCCTCGACGATACGCTGGATCATGTGTTCAGGATGGAAGAGCTCTTTAAGAAGATCAATGAAGAGAAAGACAAAAAATGATCTGGCAGTTCGCATTGCGATATTTCCGCGCCCGTAAATCCACCAGCGCCATCAATATCATTGCATGGGTGAGCGTGGGCGCCATCGCCGTGGGCACCGCCGCGCTGATCACGGTACTGAGCGTGTTCAACGGTTTTACCGGCCTGGTAAAGTCGCTTTATTCCTCTTTTTATCCAACCTTGAAAGTAGTGCCCGTTACGGGCAAGACCATCCTGTTCACCCCCGAACAGCTAAAAGCCGTGGGCCAGGTCCCGGGCGTCGCCAATGTTTCCGCCAGCATCGAAGAGAAGGCGGTGCTTCGTAACGGGAACGAACAAACGATCGCGGTGCTGAAAGGGATAGACAGCGCCTTCTCGCATGTGGCGGGCGTGCAGAACAAGATCATCCGCGGCGCATACGATATTTCGCATGAACAGGGTTACCAGGCCGTGATCGGCCTCGGCATAGAAAGCGCGCTGGGCGTGGACGTGGAGCATAGCAGCGTGCCGGTGAACGTGTACATGCCCAAACGCGACGAAGCGGGCTTCAGCGCCGCGCTGCCGGAGCAGGCGGTGAACTCCGGCACGATTTATCCCGCCGGCACTTTCGCCATCCAGCAGGAGTTCGACAGCAAATACGTGCTTACGGACATCGGCTTCCTCCGCAGCCTGCTGGACATGCAGCCGGGAGAAGTGTCGTCCCTCGAAATATCGCTGCTGCCGGGCTTTTCGGAGAAAAAGACCAAACGGGCGATACAGGCTTTGCTCGGCGATAATGTAAAAGTGCAAACGCGCGTGGAGCAGAACGCCACCATCTACAACGTGATGCAAACGGAGAAATGGGTCGTGTACGTTTTCCTCAGCTTCATCCTCGTGATCGCCGCGTTTAACATGATCGGTTCTTTGTCGATGCTGGTGATCGAAAAACAGAAGGACATCACCATTCTGAAGGCGATGGGCGGCCGGAATAACCTTATCCAGCGTATATTCCTCACCGAAGGCCTCATTATCGCGGGCGCGGGCAGCGTGATCGGTTTTACGCTTGCGGTCACGATCTGTTTGCTGCAGCAGCATTTCGGGCTGATCAAGCTCGGCGGCGGCTCTTTCCTGATAGACGCTTTCCCGGTTGAAATGCATTATGAGGACTTTATTCTCGTGAGCGTGACCATTCTTGTGATCGGTGTGCTGGCAAGCTGGTACCCGGCGCAAAAGGCCGCCAGGCAGGAGATTGCACTGAAGGCGACGTGATAAAAAAAAACGGGCCGCATCTCTCCGATACGGCCCGTCGCTATTATAAGCTGATTCAAATCCAATCAATAATCGCCCAATGTTTCCGGCAGCTGCGCCAGCGCTTTTGCAAGCTGCTCGTCGTTCGGCGCGATGCCATGCCATTCGTGCGAACCTTCCATAAAGTCAACACCTTTACCCATGGCGGTTTTCATCAGTATCACGATCGGTTGGCCCTTGCCGGTCAGGTCTTTGGCTTTCGCCAGCGTGGCGAGCACATCGTCCATATCGTTGCCGTTCATCTGCAGCACTTTCCAGCCGAAGGAATAGAACTTGGCGTCGAGGTCGCCGAGGCTCATCACTTTATTGGTCGGACCGTCGATCTGCTGGCCGTTGTAGTCAACGGTCGCAATGAGGTTGTCCACCTTATGATGCGCCGCGAACATGATGGCTTCCCAGTTCTGGCCTTCCTGCAATTCGCCGTCGCCATGCAGGGAGTATACGATCTTGGGATCTTTATTGAGTTTTTTGCTGAGGGCCGCGCCGAGGGCAACGCTCATACCCTGGCCCAGCGAGCCGCTGGCTACCCTTACGCCGGGCAGGTGCTCGTGAGTGGTGGGGTGGCCCTGGAGGCGTGAGTTGATCTTGCGGAAGGTCGCCAGCTCCGATACCGGGAAGTAGCCGGAACGGGCCAGGGCGCTGTAAAACACCGGGGAAATGTGTCCGTTTGACAGGAAAAACAGGTCCTGGTTCTTACCATCCATGTCGAAGGGTACGGGCGTATGGTCCATTACCTTGAAGTACAAGGCGGTAAAAAATTCCGTACAACCCAGCGAACCGCCGGGGTGGCCGCTTTGTACGGCATGTACCATCTGTACGATGTCCCGCCTGATTTGCGTGGCGATATCTTTCAGTTCTGGCATGATAATTGGCGTTTTATGAGCCGCAAAAGTAATAAGAAATTAACCAGATTTTCAGCGTATTGGACGATTTTTTCCCAGGATGGCATAAATCTTTGAGTTTTAAAATTTTTTGATACGCATATTGCTGAAATTAATATCTTTGCACCACAACCCCCCGTATGGAGAATGTAATTATCGCGGCTGTCCTGAGTTTCGTTATAACCTACTTTGCGATCCCCGTATTGATCAGGGTAGCAGAGCTGAAACACCTCTATGACGAACCAGATGAGCGCAAGTCTCATAAAATACGGATCCCCACATTAGGTGGACTAGGATTCTTCGCCGGTTTTGTACTGGCTACGGCCGTTTGTGTGCCTTCACAGCAAACTTTTCCCCTGCAATATCTCCTGGCGGCCTTCTTCATCATTTTTATCGTAGGCATGAAAGACGACATCGTCGGCCTTTCCCCTGTTAAGAAGCTCGTAGGCCAGCTGGTAGCGGCTTTTGCCATCATCTACCTTGGCAACCTCCAGATACGCAACATGTATGGCGCTTTCGGCATAGGGGAGCTGCCCTACCATTTCAGCCTGCTGCTTACCTACTTCACCTTTATCGTGGTGGTGAACGCCTTTAACCTGATCGACGGCATCGACGGGCTGGCCGGCAGCGTGGGCCTCCTGGTGTCCGCCGTGCTGGGCGCTTATTTCCTCTACGCCAACGAGATACTCTACGCCGTAATGGGCTTTGCGCTCGCAGCAGGCCTGGCGGCTTTCCTGATCTATAACATCACCCCGGCCAGGATCTTCATGGGCGATACCGGCTCGCTGCTGGTAGGCCTCGTGAACGCCACCCTGATCGTTAAATTCATAGAAGTGGCCGGCAATCCCGCTTCGGCGCTTCCCCTTCAATCCGTGCCCGCCATCGCGTTCGCCATCCTCATCATTCCCCTGTTCGACACGCTCAGGGTATTTGCCATCAGGATGAGCCGCGGGCGTTCCCCCTTTACGGCCGACAGGCATCACATTCACCATTACATGCTCGCGCTGGGCCTCAGCCATAGCCAGGCCACCCTTATCGCGGTAATGTCCAACATCGGTTTTATCGCGATGGCCTACAGCCTTCAGCATCTCGGCACTACAGGACTGCTGCTGCTTACCGGCGGCGTTGCCGTTGGCGCCACCACCGTGCTGTTCTTCATGAAAAAACGGAAAGAGAATCCCAAACCGGCCGTGGCGGTTGCTGCCGAAACCATGGAAAGCATACCGAGCATCACCAAGCCGAAGATCCTGCGCGTGAACACGGAATCCGTTCTGCAGGACAAATAGATCTTCCCCCGCCAGCGCATTTTCCAATCGCGTTCATCCTTTGATGATTAAAAGATTTCATGTAGGTTTGCAAGCACTTTAAGTAATATTTCTATGCAAGACGAACTTAACTTAATCCTGGATGACGCAAAAGATTCCATGCAAAAGGCTATTTCGCACCTGGAAACGGAGCTGACCAAAATACGCGCCGGTAAAGCCAATCCCCAGATACTGGACGGCATTACCGTAGACTATTACGGTTCGCCTACCGCGCTTAACCAGGTTGCCAACGTGAGCGTGGCCGATGCCCGTACCCTCACGATCCAGCCCTGGGAAAAAAATATGCTTCAGCCCATCGAAAGAGCGATCATTGCATCGAACATAGGGCTCAATCCCCAGAACGATGGTGTGCTGATCCGCCTGTTCCTGCCGCCGCTTACCGAAGAACGCCGCAAGGAACTGGTGAAAAGGGTGAACGGCGAAGGCGAGCACGCAAAAGTGGCCGTACGCAACATCCGCCGCGACGCCATCGAAGGCATCAAGAAATTACAGAAGGACGGCCTCAGCGAAGACACTGCCAAAGACGCGGAAGCTGACGTGCAAACGCTTACAGACAAGAACATCGCGCTGGTCGACAAACATTGCGCTGCAAAAGACAAAGAGATCATGGCTATTTAAGCCGCTCAAAAAATATCCGGAAAGGACGGGCCATGCGCCCGTCTTTTTTATTTGCGGTTCACCAGGTACACGCCGCTCATGATCACCCCGAGACAAACCACCTGCAGGGCGTTCACGTCTTCCCCCGCCAGCAGCCCCCAGCCAATAGCCACCACCGGCAGCCCGTAAGTGACCATCGACGCGAACATGGCGCCGGCGGAACGGATGAGCTGGTAGAACAGGATAGACGCCACTCCCGTACCCATCAACCCCAGCGTGACGCTGGCCGCCAGGCTGGCATAAGCGCCGCCTCCCTGGCCGAGGATAGCGGCAAAATCGCTGAAAAGCAATACAGGCAGGGACAGCACCGCCATGGAAAACAGGGAGATGGAAACGAGCTGCAGCGAAGCGAACTCTTTCAGGTAATGATGCACCAGCGCGATGTTCAGCCCGTAACAGGCCGTAGCCAGGATCACAAAAAATCCGTAATACCAGTACGCGTTGGTATCGATGCCTTTGACGAGGAACAGGCAGATGACGCCGGCAAAACCTATAGCCAGCCCCGTTAGCTGGCGCTTCGCCACTGGCGCGTGAAAGAGGGCCACGGTGAAGAGGAGCGCGAACACGGGGGTGAAGGAATTGAGCATGCCGGCCAGCGAGCTGTCTATCCGCGTTTCGGCGATACAGAACAAATAAGCCGGAATTCCGTTACCTAATAGACCGGAGAGGACGATCACGGGGATCTTTCCGGCCGGCGTTTGCCGGATGTACCTGAAAAATACAGGCAGCAGCGCAAGACCCGCGGATATCAACCGGATGGCGGCTACCTGGTAAGGGCTGAACGATCCCAGCCCCAGCTTCATCAGTATAAAAGAGCTGCCCCAGGTCAGCGACAGCAGCAGGAAGATCCCCCAGTTGAGTATACGTTGGTCCATAGGGCCGTAAAGATACCGATTCCCCCCATCCGGCCATTTGTTTACCAATAAAAACACCCGTTTTATGCCTCAGATCAAACTGTCCGACATCCCGACCACCGCGCCCAAAAAGGCGGGCAAAGACGAGACCAAAGAAGCGCTCCACCAGATACTCCGGGAGCTGGACGACCTGCAAAACCTGCTTTTCGCCGAACATAAGCACAGCTTATTGGTTGTATTACAGGGGATGGACGCGGCCGGCAAGGACGGCGTGATCCGCGACGTGTTCGGCACTATGAACCCGATGGGCGTTACCGTGCAGCCTTTCAAAGCGCCTACCGAGCTGGAAAGCGATCACGATTTTCTCTGGAGGGTACATCAGCATGCGCCGGGGAAAGGCATGATCCAGGTATTTAACCGCTCGCATTACGAAGACGTGCTGGTGCAGCGCGTGCACAAATGGATCGACGACGGTACGGCGAGGAAACGGTTCGCCGCCATCAACGCTTTCGAGCATCTGCTGGAAGAGCATAACAATACGCATGTGCTCAAGTTTTATCTCCACGTGTCCGCGAAAGAACAGCGCGCCCGCCTCGAAGAGCGCACGCAGGACCCGAAGAAGATGTGGAAATACAACGAAAAGGATTTCGCGGAAGCGAAGCTGTACAAAACGTACTGGAAAATGTACGAGGACGTGTTCAAAAACTGCAGCAAGGTGCCCTGGCATATTGTGCCGAGCGATCAGAACTGGTACAAGGAATTTGTGATCGCGCAAACGGTAAGGGATACACTGAAGTCGCTGAAGATGAAGTTTCCCCGGCTGCCGGGAGCAAAAAAATAATGCCGTATAAAAACATAAATTATTAATCTTGCAGAAGTTATACCTCGATTTCTTAACTCTAAAACCTTAGCGTATGTCTTTTTTCAGTGAATTTAAAGCCTTTGCCATGAAGGGGAATGTGATCGACCTGGCGGTGGGTATCGTGATCGGTGCCGCTTTCGGGAAGATCGTCAGTTCGCTGGTGGACGCCATCCTGATGCCAATTGTAGGGATACTGATCGGCGGTTTTGATTTTAAATCGCTTGCAGTAACGGTAGGCTCCGCTGAAATCAAATACGGGCTGTTTATTCAATCGTCCGTAGAGTTCATCATCATCGCATTCGCACTTTTTATCGTGATCAAAGCGATCAACAGGATGAACAAAAAAGAAGAACCCGCGCCTCCTGCCGAACCCGTACTCTCCACGCAGGAAAAGCTGCTCATCGAGATCCGCGACGAGCTGAAAAGAAAATAATACACCACCTCTTTCATACTGACGGTTGGCTGCCCCAAACGGCCAACCGTTCAATATTATAACTGTATAACCGAATCGTATCATGAAGAAATTCACCTGGCTTTTGACGGTATGCCTGCTCGCAGGTTTCGCCCTGAAAGCGCAAGACGACAGCTGGAAAAAAATGCGGGAGGAAGCCGCAGGAAAACTGAAGTACACCGAAAAAGACACCACCGGCAGACTATGGAAAAAAGGCGGCACCTTCGGCCTTATGTTCAACCAGGGCTCGCTCACCAATTGGGCCGCGGGCGGCGATAAACTGTCCCTTTCCCTGCTGGGCACCTTCACCGGTTTCGCCAATTATAAAAAAGGGAAACACAGCTGGGACAACAATATCGATCTCGCTTACGGCTACGTCAATACCACTAGCCTCGGCACCCGCAAAAGCGACGACCGCATCGACCTCACGTCCAAATACGGTTACGAGATCGGTAAAAACTGGTATCTCAGCGGGCTGTTCAACCTGCGGACGCAGTTCACAAAAGGGTATCTTTACACGGATTCAACGGAGGAACTCGTGTCCAGATTCTTTGCCCCGGCTTACATCATCCTGTCGCCGGGTATAGATTTTAAACCCAACGACGAATTTTCGCTGTTCATGTCTCCCTTCACCGGCAGATGGGTGGTGGTAATGGATGATACGCTCTCCGCCAGGGGAGCTTACGGAGTGGATACCGGCCAGCACGTGAAGTCGGAGTTCGGCGCCTACGTATCCGCCACCTGGAACAAGGAGATCATGAAGAACGTGACCTACAAGACCAAGCTGGAGCTGTTTTCCAACTACAAGCACAACCCCGGCAACATCGATATTTTCTGGACCAACCTGATCTCCATGAAGGTGAACAAGTGGCTGTCCGCCAACGTGAGCGTAGATATGATCTACGACGACGACGTGCGCGTGTTCGAGAACAAGGACACGGGCGTTATGGGGCCAAGGCTGCAGATAAAGGAGACGATCGGCATCGGGCTGACGGCCAAGTTCTGATTCCCCGGAATTTCATTATTTTTGATAAACCTGTCGGCCCCGCCCGGCAGGTTTTATCGTTTACAATATGAGCAACGAACAGGAAATATATAAAATAAAGCTCCCCCAGTTCGAAGGGCCTTTCGACCTGCTGCTGTTCTTCATCGAGCGCGACGAGCTGGATATTTACAACATCCCCATCTTCAGCCTTACCAAAGACTTCCTCGATTACATCCATCATATGGAGAACCTGAACATCGAGCTGGCGAGCGAGTTTATCCTCTTCATTTCCACCCTCATGCGCATCAAGGCCAAAATGCTGCTGCCGCGCAAGGAGCTGGACGAAGCAGGCAACGAGATCGACCCGAGGCAGGAGCTGGTGGACAAGATCCTGGAATACAAACGTTTCAAGCAGGCCGCCGCCGAGCTGGCCGCGCAGGAGGCCGACCGTATGCTGCTGGCCAAAAGAGGGAACATCGCCCGGGAGCTGGCGGAAATAGGGGAGGTGACCAGCGAGGGCACCGAAATGCAGACGCTCACGCTTTTCAAGCTCACCCAAACCTTCGAAAAAGTGATGCAGCGCGTGAAAGCCCGCACCAACAAGCCGCAGCACGTCGTTTACAAATACGATTACACCATGGAAGGTTCCAGGGAATACATGATGGACCTGGCGCGTGCGGAAAAGACCATGGCGTTCGAGAAGATATTCGACCATTGCAAGGACCGCGTGCATGCCATTTTCCTGTTCCTCGGCATGCTGGAGCTGGTGCAGGCGAAATACCTGAGCATCATGGTAGGCGATGGAAGGAATAATTTTATCATTGAATACGTGGACCCTTCCGAACGGCCGGAAGACGCTCCCGTGATTTTTGAAGAGTAAGATCATGGCGGACAAAAAAGAACAGATCGGGGTAGTATCGCTATCCGAATACGGGCACGTGGCGGACGAGCAGAACGAGTTCCGCGACTGGCGCGACTCGAACGCGTACATCCGC
>CBINIO010000044.1:0-14466 GCA_966250725.1 uncultured Chitinophaga sp. | reverse complement strand
GGCAGTCATGCAGGAAACATTCAGGAAGGAGTTACAAACTGAGCTGGAGAACATTCTCCGCTTCTGGACGGAACAGACCGTTGACGAAAAACACGGCGGCTTTAAAGGCAGGATCATGCACAACGGCGCCACGGACACTTACGCGCTGAAAGGCGCCGTGCTGAACGCGCGCATATTATGGACGTTTTCCGCCGCCTACCGTCATGACCCGCAACCCGCATACCTCGCCATGGCGCGGCGCGCATACGGGTACATCACCGAGCATTTTACCGACACGACCTATGGCGGCGTATACTGGACGGTAGACTATACCGGCCGCCCCGTTGATACAAAAAAACAGGTCTACGCGCTTGCCTTCGCATTGTACGCTTACAGCGAATTTTACAAGGCCGCGGGTGACGAAGCCGCGAAAGAACAGGCCATCGCGCTGTATCATGTGATCGAGCGGCATGCGTTCGACCCCGCGTACGGCGGTTACTTTGAAGCATTCTCACGCGAATGGGGCGATCTGAAGGACCTGCGCCTCAGCGCCAAGGACGCCAACGAAAAAAAGACGATGAACACCCACCTGCACATACTGGAAGCATATGCGAACCTCTATTCCGCCTGGCCGGATATAGGTTTGAAAACCAGCATCAGCGGGCTGCTGCAGGTGTTTTACGATAAGATACTCAACACAAAAAAAGACCGCCTGCAGCTGTTCTTCGACGAGCGCTGGCAGGCCAGGGGGCATATGATCTCCTACGGGCACGATATAGAAGCGGCCTGGCTGATGCTGGAAGCCGCGGAAACGATCGGAGAGGAAACGCTGGCAACACAGTTCCGCCGGCTGTCGGTAAACATGGCGGAAGCCGTGCTGGAAGGCGTGGATGCGGACGGCGGGCTCTGGTACGAATACGATGCGGATACAAAACATTTGGTGAGGGAAAAACACTGGTGGCCGCAGGCCGAAGCGCTCGTCGGTTTTCTGAACGCCTGGCAGGCAAGCGGGGAGGAGAAGTTCCTGCAGCAGGCGCTAGCAAGCTGGCGGTTCATCCAGCGGAAGATTCTTGATAAAGCACACGGTGAATGGCTTTGGGGGATCGACGAGCAGGGAAAGGCCATGCAGGAAGACAAGGCGGGGCTCTGGAAATGCCCGTATCACAACGCCCGCGCCTGTTTGGAAGGCATGCGGCGGCTGGCGTAAAGACCGTTGCTGAAATAATTGGAGCCGCACCCCACGATGGTGCGGCTTACCGGTTGAATGTATATCTTTATCCCCGTCAACCAATCCCTGTAACGATGAGGATAAGAACTTTCACGACGGCGGTTTTTTTGATGATGGCCGGCCTGCCCACAGCAAACGGCCAGGCAAAGCCACGGCCCAATATACTTTTTGCGATCATGGACGACGCCACCTGGCTTCACATGAGCGCGTACGGCTGCCGATGGGTGTCTACCCCCGCTTTTGACCGGGTTGCGGCCGGCGGGCTGCTTTTCAACCGGGCTTATACGCCCAATGCAAAATGCGCGCCGTCCCGCAGCAATATTCTTACCGGCAGAAATTCCTGGCAGCTGAAGGAAGCCGCGAACCACTGGCCGGATTTTCCTCCGGACATCGCCGTATTCACGGAAGCGCTTGCTGCAAACGGCTACCAGGTGGGCTTTACGGGAAAAGGCTGGGCGCCGGGATATGCCCGGCATGCGGACGGCAGCAACCGGCAGCTGCTCGTCAGCGCCTGGAACAGTCAGCGGACAAAGCCTCCCACTACCGGCATCAGCAACATCGATTACGCGGCCAACTTCGAAAAATTCCTCGACGAACGGAAGAGTAAAGAGCCGTTCTTTTTCTGGTATGGCGGGAACGAACCGCATCGCGGTTATGAATACAGGTCGGGCATCACCAAAGGGCATAAAAATGTGCGGCAGGTGCCGGCGTCGGACGTGTTCCGCCACTGGCCGGGTATTGATTCTGTGAAAGAAGACCTGCTGGACTATGCGTACGAGATCGAGTACTTCGACAGTCACCTCGAAAAAATGCTTCGGCTGCTGAAGGAAAAAGGAGAGCTGGACAACACGCTTGTTGTAGTGACCTCGGACAACGGCATGCCCTTCCCCCGTGTGAAGGGCCAGGCATATGAATATTCCAACCACCTGCCGCTGGCGATGATGTGGAAAGCGGGCATTTCCGCTCCCGGCAGAAAGATCGACGAGCTGGTGAGCTTTATAGATTTTGCGCCCACTTTCCTGGAGATTGCCGGCGTGCATACGATGAGCGGTCTGCCGGGGCAAAGCCTCACCAGCATCTTCGCCAACAAAACCGGCCATCGCTCCCGCGTGCTCATCGGGAAAGAAAGACACGATGTAGGCAGGCCCAACGACGAAGGTTACCCGATCAGGGGCATTGTGAAAGGCGATTATCTTTATCTCCGCAATTTCAAAACAGACCGCTGGCCGGCCGGCAATCCCGAGACCGGCTACCTGAACACGGACGGCGACATTACAAAAACCGTCATCCTGGATAAAGTATTCGCCGCTACCGATGAAGAATTTGTTTACTGGGAGATCAACTTCGGAAAAAGACCGGCCGAAGAGCTATATAACATCAAAACAGACCCCGATTGTATGCGGAACCTCGCCGCCGTGCAAAAATTCACCGCCCTGAAAAAACAACTCGGCAATGAATTGTTCGACGCCTTAAAAGCAGAAGGAGACCCGCGCATGAGCGGCAACGGCGATGTGTTCGACCATTACCCATACATGGATAAAGGCAGCGCCCGTTTTTACGAACGTACGATGCGTGGCGAACGGCCCAAATCCGGCTGGGTGAACCCGACGGATTTCCAGGATGTGTCCGGTATTCCAAAAGTACAGGAATCGCTGCGCAGGCTTGAGAAAACAAAATAATGGAAGTTATAATTCCCATCCGAAAGAAAACGACACCACGTAATCGGTTTCTTTGCCGGCCACAGCAGGCTGGTTATCATAGTTGAGCGTGCCGCCCGCTTTTACATAAAAATTCAACGGCAGGTCATACTTCGCGTCCAATGAAAAATCGGCGCGCCAGCGGCCGGATTCGGTAAGGCTGGGGTAGGCGTACGCCGTGGTCAGCAGGCTGAAATCCTTCAGGTCGAACAAATTGGCCTCGCCGCCAAAATACAATTCCGCGCTGCTTCTGCTGGCGGTTTCGTTGGTAAATATTTCCCCGTTGTAAGCGACACCGGCGCCCGCGCCGATATATACCTGGTTCGTGTGGATGAAATATTTTCCCACGCCCAGCTTGCCGGTGGTGCGAAGGTCCAGCGCCTGTTCGGTATTCGACAAAAAATTGAGGGAAGCAGCGGCAAACCAGTCGTTCTGCATAAAGTACTTGAACGAAGGCCCCCATTCCGTCCGCCGGGTGGCCTCCACGCTGTCCTGCCGCGAGCGGAGATCGTTGTAAAACAAAGCGGCCTCCCACTTGTCCGCCATATAGCCGAGGTTGCTCCGCACCGTGTATTGCCGTAGGTTATTGGCCCTGGTGATGCTCACGCCCAGGTCTATACTGGCATTGGCCCTGCTCCAGAAATCCGATTTGAGCCCCTTGAGATAAACGACCTCGTTCAGCGTGGTGGTAACGTGCTGGCTGTCCACCGTCAGAATAACGACGCTGTTGCCGGCAGGGTCCGTTTTCAGGCTGCCGTTGATGCGCGTGCCGTCTTTCAGGGTGATCAAAAAATGCCGGTCGGAATAGATCTCGGTTATTTCGTTCCATTTAATGGTGAAGTCGTTTTTGGAATAATCGGTTTCGATGGACATCACGCCTTTTTCCAGCAGCTTTATTTCACCCACGATCACGTTCCTGTTTTTCGTGATCAGCGAATCCTTCTGCGCAAAGGCTATTGCGGGGAACATTACGCCTGCGGAAAGAAGCGGTAACAAAATGCCGAAACATTTTTTCAAGGGAGCATTGCCAGCCATGGTAACCGTTTACCATGATAACGCCGGCAGGTTGTTCCGGGTTGAAACAGAAAATGTCAAAATCGGACGTTTTTTTGATGCGCCCTCAGCGATACTTGTTTTTGGTCGGCGGTTTACTTTCGGTTTTCCCGATCGGAACAAAATACAGCCAGCAGAAACCGATAAGGAAAAGGATGAGGGAGCCGATAAATGCGGGCCACGCGATGTCGGTATGTTTGCCGAGCGCATTGTTGAGCGCGGTGTACAGCAGCCAGATCTGTATGCTGACGTTGAATACCAGTACGCATATCAGCGCGGACAGCAGCGTATTCGGCTTATTGGGATGCGCTTTGCTTTGCGCTTCTCTGAAATTGCTCATGATGTTGCAGCTTTTACATAAATGGTCTCTTCCTTGATCACTACTTCGAGCGCGGGCAGCGGGCGCGGGGGCGGACCGGCGAGCGGCTCTCCCGTCAGCGCGTCAAAAAAGCCGTTGTGGCAGGGGCATTCTATCTGCCCGCTTCCCGGCCGGTAGTATACGGCGCAGGAAAGATGCGTGCATTTTTGCTCGTACGCCCGCCATTCGCCGCTTTCAAGATGGATCAGTATATAGGGGATGGCGCTTCCCTTCAGTACAAAAGCGTAAGTGCCGCCCACGGGTACGTCGCTTTTTTTGCATACGGCGTGCTCGCCTTTTATTTCTTCCCCCGGCGCAAATTCCGCTTTGAGCGCAACGAGCCCGCTGCCCGCGGCCAGCCCGCCGGATACGAGGCACAAATAACGCGCGAAATCGCGGCGGCTGATGGCAGTGGATGCCGTGCGTTCGATCGGGAAGTCTTTTTGCCAGTGTGGTATGTTGGTTTCGTCTGCCATGATCTGTAACGGTTAATGCACTTTTAAATGGGTACTTCCTTTCGGCATCATGATATTGACCATGGTGGTCACGGTTTGCTGGCCGAAGATAAAAGTATTGACGGGCGTGCTGTTCGGACGCATGCGCGCGATTTCCTCACGCGTGCCGTAGTATAACGCCTGGCTGGGGCATACGGTGGCGCACATGGGTTTTTTACCGGCGCTGGTGCGGTCGTAGCATAGGTTGCATTTCATCATGAGGTCGTAGCTCTCCATCTTTTTCGGCACGCCGAAGGGGCAGGCCATCACGCAGTTGGAGCAGCCGATGCAGCGGGCGGTGTTGGCCGTATGTACCACGCCGAAATCGTCTTTCGAGATGGCGTCCGCGGGGCAAACCTTCGCGCAAACCGGGTCGTCGCAGTGCATGCACACCTGCACGGTGGTCTGGATGGTGGTGGACCGTTCCACATAGTTTACATGGATCATACTTTCGTGCCCGTTGGTCTCGCATTCGGCGCAAGCCATTTCGCAGGCCCGGCAGCCGATGCAGCGCTGCATGTCCACAAAAAATTCCATGTTGGTCTTGTAGGCTGTTGTTTCCATTGCTTGCTGTTTATGGTTATGCGCTGTCCCAGGCGTGCGCCTGCGATGCGTCGCTGATAACTCCCAAAGGTTCGAGCCGGCATGCGCAGACTTTAAACTCCGGTATTTTTGAAACCGGGTCGAGCGTGCCGGGCGTCAGCTGGTTGGCCGATTTTTTTCCCGGCCAATGGTAGGGAATGAACACCGTGTCCTTACGGATGGTCTCCACGATATTCGCCGGGAATTCCGCAGCGCCGCGGCGTGTGACCACCCGTACCAGCTCGCGCTGCCGGATGTTGTAACGCGCGGCCAGCTCGGGATGGATCTCCACCAGCGGTTCCGGGTACAGGCCCACCAGCTTGCCGATACGCCGTGTTTGCGTGCCGCTCAGGTATTGCGATACTACGCGGCCGGTGGTCAGCACTACCGGGAATTCCTCGTCCGTCACCTCGCCGGGCGGGCGGTAGCTGACCGGCACAAAATGCGCTTTGCCGTCGGGCGTATGGAATTTCCGGTCTTCCCAGAGGCGCGGCGTGCCGGGATGGTCCTCGCTGGGGCAGGGCCAGAAAACGCCCATCTGTTCTTCTATCTTTTTGTAGGTAATGCCGTAATAATCCGCTGTGCCGCCTTTGGAGGCCACGCGCAGCTCGTTGAAGATGGCTTCGCTGTCGGCGTAAGTGAATTTATCCCCTGCGCCCAGCCTGCGCGCGATCTCGAGAATGATCCCGGTATCCCGCCGGGCATTGCCGGGAGGGTCTACCGCTCTTTGAATGCGCACTACACGGCCTTCGGCGGTGGTCACCGTTCCTTCTTCCTCTTCATGCAGCGAGCCGGCCATTACAATGTCCGCATGCCGCGCGGTTTCGTTGAGGAAGAAGTCGATACACACATAGAACTCGAGCTTTTCGAGCGCTTCCCGCACATAATTATTATTGGGAAGCGACACCAGCGGGTTGAAGCAGATCGAGAGCAGCCCTTTTACCTCGCCGCGGTGAATGGCCTCGATCAGCTCCCATGCCGTGAGCCCTTTGCCGGGCATATCGGCTTCGTTGATGCCCCATACCTCCGCGATATATTTGCGGTGTTCGGGATTGGTGATGTCGCGGTTGCCGGGCAACTGGTCGCATTTGTGACCGTGTTCCCTGCCGCCCTGCCCGTTGCCCTGCCCGGTGATGGTGCCATAGCCGCAATAGGGGCGGCCGATGCGCCCGGTGGCCAGCACGAGGTTGATGCAGGCCGATACGTTCTCGACGCCTTTGGAATGATGTTCGATGCCGCGCGCATGCAGCAGGAAGCTCGTTTTGGCGCGTCCCCACAACTCCGCCGCGGCAATGATCTTTTCGGGCGCGATGCCGGTGACGGAGGATGCCCATTCGATGGTATGGTCTTTCACCGCTTCCAGCGCGGAATCGAAGCCGGAAGTATGCTCGCGGATAAATTCGTGGTCGAGCAGGTCATGATCGGCGAGGTATTTCAGCATCGCGCCGTATAACGCGGAATCCGTGCCGGGCCTGATGTCCAGGTGGATGTCGGCGGTGCGCGCGAGCGGTATGATGCGCGGGTCGATCACGATGAGTTTGGCGCCGTTGTCGCGCGCTCTCCATATCCAGTGGGTGAGGGTGGGGAAGGTTTCGCTCACGTTGGCGCCGGTAACGATGATCACTTCCGCGTGTTCCAGGTCGGCGTAGGTATTGGAGGCCCTGTCCAGCCCGAAGGCCTTTTTATTCCCCGCGCCGGCGCTTACCATGCACAGGCGGCCGTTGTAGTCGAGGTTGGCGGTCTTTACGGCCACGCGGGCAAACTTTCCCATCAGGTAACTTTTCTCATTGGTAAGCGATACGCCGGAGAGGATGGAGAATGCGTTGTTGCCGTATGTTGACTGGATACGTTTTATTTCGGCCACCGTGCGGTCCATGGCCTTTTCCCAGGTAATGGGCCTGAAGCCTTCGCCTTCCACTCTTTCGAGCGGATCGAGGAGGCGGTCGGGATGATTGTCCTGCAGGTAACGCTGCACGCCTTTAGGGCAAAGCCGCCCTTCGTTAAAAGGAAATTCCATCCAGGGCTCGAAGCCGACCACTTTATTGTTCTTGACGAGCAGCTGTATGCCGCACTGCATCCCGCAGAAGCAGCAATGCGTCTTTACCGAACGGTCCGGCTCGTCGCGGCCGGTATATCCTTCTTTGGGCGCGTAATTGAGATGCGGCCCATACTGTTCGATGATCTTTTCCGGTGGTACCGGTAATCTAGCCATATGCTTCTTTTTTATCAGGTCCCATTAACCGAAGAACGACCCGCTTTCCCGTCTCGCTTCGAGATGCGCTTTCGCCAGTAACGACCGCTTTCCTTCCGGACTGTAGTCCAGGTGCGAGGTGCCGTCTTCACGGGTGAAATCGAATCCCAGTTCTTTTGTAACGGTTTTCAGATCGTCTATATGCAATTGCGTGGTAAAAGCCTGATGGGTGTGAGGGCAGACAGCCATGCCCCGTTTCTCGCCTTCCTTCCTGTACACATGCACGCCGATCTGCGCGGGGCGCTGGATGATGTGGAAGAATTTGCCGAAAGGTATCCAGATGAGGAAGATGATGACGGAAATGGCATGCGTCACCGCCATAAAATCGTACGCGAAACCTTTCAGGAAAGCATAGCTGTAGTTGAGCCCGAGCCCGGTAACGGACACGATGATCAGCAATAAAAGCGGCAGGAGGTCGCCTTCGAAAGTCTGCGTGGCGATAAGCCCCGCATTGGTAAGGCGGCGTATGAAGAAAATGACGCATCCCGCGATCACGAGCCAGGAGCACCAGGTAAGCGCATGAAATATGATAAAGGCCAATGGGCTGTCCAGCTCAAAATTCATCACTTTGAACCCGAAAAAGTTGGCCTCGTAGAGTTTGATGGTTTCGGGATTTGTGGCGGTGGAAGGGTCCAATGTAAAATGTATCCAGCCGAGCGTGAGCGGAATGGTGATGGCGAAGGCCGCGATACAGCCGGTGGCGAGCATGAAGTGAGCGAACCAGCGTTTTTTGCCGCGGGGGAAAATGAAGGATTGGAATACGAGATTACGCACCGATTCTTTGACCAGCAAAAACACGTGCGCCAGGAAACTGCCGTTGAAAACGAACTGCCAGGTGCGGCGGAAATATATCCAGGTAGGAGGGCGCTGCAGCCAAACCGCGTACCGGTATACGCCCCCGGCGAGCGCGAACAGGGTGCCGAAAAGATAGGCGATCAGGGCGGGATCGAAGTTTTGCAGCTTGCGTGACCCGTAGAAAGAAAGCGCCACGCATAAAACGGTTACGATGACGGCGGCCAGAAACGCTTTTTTGTCAATGGAGATCAGATGTTTCATGCAAGTCCCGGGTTTTGTCTTTTTTCCTGATAAACGGCAGTTCGAGCAGCAGCCCGATGAAAACGATGATCCAGGTCACTGCACCTAATATAACAAATATTGCCGACAATGGCTTGATAAAGGTGAGCTGCGTGATGGCGGCATAATTGAAAGTGCAAACGCCGTACATGCCGATCGGGAATACCATCGACCAGTACTGCGGATCGTACTTCAGCGGCACCCGCGCAATAAAATGGCGGTAGCCGAACATAATAAAAAGAAGCGGCACCCACCAGGTGGCGAAGGCCCAGAAGAACAACGTGAACGCACGCACGAAATAAGCCCATTGGCCCAGGACCTCGTGCGCGTTCGCATACATTACGAGGCGGGAACCCGCGAGGGAGATGATCGCCACCGCCCCCATATTGATCCAGTAGGGCGGTGTAAGCGTTTCCGCCCGCATGCTGATAAAAAGCCAGCGGTAAAAGATAAGCCCTATCAGCACGAGATAGAACATCCCCCCGATCATATAGGCGCAAACCGATATAAATGCGATCAGGTAATGGTAAGGCGTGCTGTTGGCGATGATGGCCCCCAGCACCGCTACGGATTCCGTGGACACGACGATCAGCAGCCAGGCGCCGCTGATGCTTTGCTCGAACGAGGGTTTGGGCTCCTTCATGATATTGACAAGGAAAAACGTGTACAGCAGGGCGATCCATAACACAAAGCCCGCTATCCACAGCACATGCGCAACGTCATGCCGGCCGAGGATAAGCGCTACCTGGCTGCCGAGCACGTTGTTGCCCGCTACAAGCGTAAGAAAGGTGACGCCCCGGGCGTGATGGTGCAGATCGTCCCACACGACCTTCGGGTATTTGGCGATGCGGGCGACCAGGATGACCCACAACGCGGCGTAGAACCCGATGTTGGCCCATAACAGGAGATGGGCGAGGGTACGCCATTGCCAGAGGAACAGCCCGATGGATACGATGCCGGTCGCCATCACCAGTGCGAAGTAGCCGGGGAAAAAATTCTCCAGGGTGGTGCGGGAGAGTGGTTGTCCGGGATTTTTTCTATTGGCCGTGATATTCATGGGGATGGATGTTTGCCGGATTTGAGTTTGAAAATAGGGATTTTATTTGACGTTTCCTGCGACCCCTTCCCTCAACATGGTTTTTAAAGCGGACGGTACAGAGATCAAAACGGGTACCGTAAAAGGCGTTCTCCTGAACCAGATGGGAGTGGCCATGCTTTCCGCGACAGGTACCACCGACGGCAATACCGGCGGCTGGATGGTTACGGTTACTTTCCCCGAAGGCGACGTGAAACCGGGCACTTATTCCGGAGACGCGGCCTCCATCAGCTTTTCAGGCGCCGTTGCGGCCAATGCTTTCAGCAGCGCGTTTGAAGGCGGCACCGCGACGGTAATATTATCGAAGGTGGACGATCATAATGCGGAAGGTACCTTTAGCGGCACGGTTGTGAATGCTAACGAGCCTGATGTTAAAAAAGTGATTACGGAAGGGAAGTTTAGTGTGAAGTACTGATCGTTTCCCGACGGATTTTAGAGGGCTGATCAACACTGGTTGATCGGCCTTTTTTGTTCGCGGGATGCTGTTCAGGAAAGCAGGACATCTATTTCACAGAACTTTTCCTTTAGCAAACTCAACGCAAAAGCCGCGCCGGATGCCGCAAACACGGAATAATCGAGCGGCGCTTTAATGCCTATGGAATAAGTCATTGCAAGCCCGAATAAAAGTAAAAGCCATCCGGTTAATTTAGCAAACAGTTCGGTTTTATAACCAATTAACAGGCAAAACGCAAAGATGGTTTCCGCTCCTGTTGCGATTGCACCGATTGCCGGAATGACGGGCGACGGGAACCAGGGGTTAAGCGACCCGGTATATTCCAAAAATGTTTTCCAATTACCCCAGGCGGACACTTCTTTGGGCCACATGCCGAACCTGTCTGCCACCGCGGATAACATTCCGGCGGCAATCGAGATCCGGAGAAAGAGCTTTACGATTTTTGTTTCCATATATAAAGATATGGATTAGGCAGAATTCCCAATCTTTGGGTATCATGCTTTTTGTAACTTTAGATGATGAACGCAGAAATCAAATCTTACAACGAAGCCCTGTCTGCGGTGGACGGCGAAATTTGCCGGCTGCTTGCCGCAACTATTGACAGCGAACTCACCGAAGCGGAAAGTAAAATCTGGCACGCGCACCCAGTTTGGTTTTTAGAAGGGAACCCGGTAGCCGGTTATGAAAAATTAAAAGACAGCGTTCGCCTGATGTTTTGGAGCGGTGCGGACTTTGGGGAGGATAAGCTAAAGCCGGGGACGGGTAAATTCAAAGATGCTTCCATTCGTTATACTTCTGCGGACCAGGTTGACCTGAACGATTTGAAAAGATGGTTAGAGAAATCGAGAGAGATCCAATGGGATTATAAGAATATTGTTAAGCGGAAGGGGAGGCTTGAGCGGTTGAAATGAGCACTGTATTCACTTATAAAAGAAAAAAATGCCCTCATTTGGTAAAACCATCAAAATATACCTGGCAGACGGCGATGTAACGGGTATTAAGGTCGGAGAAATTGTAAACAATACAATCCAGGCTATATATTGCAGCAGGCTTCGATTGCCGGAAATGATGCGTTTCCCTCAAACGCAAAAACCCGGCGTCTATTTGTTATTAGGACAGGATGATCAAAGCAGTATGCCGAAAGCATACATCGGTGAAGCAGAAAATACTTACAAGCGCCTTTTAGCTCATATCACCCAAAAAGATTTTTGGAATGATGTAATATTTTTTGTGAGCAAGGATGAAAATCTTACCAAGTCCCATGTAAAATATCTTGAAAGCAGACTGGTACAGTTGGCAAAGGAGGCAAACAGATATAAGATCGAAAACTCCAATAATTCCAATGCGAGTTTGCTTCCCTTGCCGGACAGAGATGCCATGGAGGAATTCCTTTCACATATTAAGATCCTGTTGGGGGTATTTAATCACCTGATACTTGAAAGTTCGACTGGTGCTGCAAGCTCTTCCCATGGCACGGAAATGTTTGCCCTGCCTGAACATGAAAACAAGGGAAGGAACCTGTCGCTCTTTGTATCAGGACTTAGAGCTGAAGCTATTCAAACAGATGAGGGCATTATTGTTCTGAAGGGATCCCAGGCCGCCGAAAAGGAAACCGATGCTTTGCAGGCTGGCTACAAGGCAATACGGAATACACTCATTAGTGAGGGTATCCTGAAATTTTCGGACAACAAATATGTGTTCCAGGATAATACATTATTTAAATCCCCCTCTGCGGGAGCGGCAGTCATTGTCGGGTATAATGTCAATGGATTGCAGTTGTGGCGTGATTTCTCAGGCAAAACACTAAGCGAAATCGAAAAGTTGAAAACATAAAAGTAAAACGCCGCTATGAATCAAATGGAAATGAGATTCGATACTTTTTTTAGCAGTAAAGGAGGTATTGGGCGCGATATTTTTTCGGAGATTCCTCTGATGCAAAGTTATTTGTTATATGCCAGGGCAGAAATAGAGGCTTTAAGAAAAGGAGACCATAACATTCCATCCATTTACGTTGACTTCATTGACAATCCCAAGTTGAATGCTGTGGCGGCAAGGAGCGGGGATCAGTATTTTATCGGAATATATACCGGCGCGATCCTTCAGTCATTCGCAGTCTTTTCCCGGATGCTGGCCAGCAATACTATTTTGACAGATTTAGGAAACGCCGCATTGGAGGCTCCTCCACAAAAAATGCACGATATACAGCTTAAAGAAACCATGCATCCGCTTTTGTCTTTCACGAGGGAACTTATTCCGAAGGACCCTGTTCGTAACGAGGTGATCAAAATGTTTGTCAAGCATGTCCTTGACTTTTTGATATTCCATGAATATGCACATATCGTCTATGGCCATGTAGATTACCGTAATTCAAAACGACCAGGCATGTTTGCCGATAGCCTGACAATGCAAACACTGGAAATCAACGCAGATAGTTTTTCCACCTATATAAATATGATATTGCTTTATAAAACCTCTCCGGATGAAAGCCCATTAATCCCCGAAAAATTAAGAACATTTTACAAGGACCGCTATATGGCGTTGAGAATGTGGCTGTTCCCCGTCTATACTTATTTTAGATTGTTTGGTCACATGAATCTCCATCATGGCATCGCTACCGAAAGCCATCCTACCCCCGGATGTAGAATCAATCTGGTTGTAGAAGCTATTGACACATTCAGGGAGTTAGGATTCGCCAATGACGACCAGCTATTAGAACATTGCATTGAGATCTTGATGGAAGTTGAAAAGGCTTTTGCGCAGATCTCCGAACAAGGTATAGACACGAGACCCATACACGCCGCACTCTCTGTGGAAGCCAAAACATACAAATGATTTATTTGCCAAAGGAATTGAAATATTCGATCTGTTAAAGGAATATTCCTATATACCCTCGAATGCTTAAAATTCTGCGGAGTATGGTACGGAAGTTCGGAATGCAAAAGCGATGCAAACGGTGATAGAATATTTTTATTATTCCCGGGGTCTTTTAAGGTAGAAATACATCGATATTCCAAAGAGGATTCCTGCAAGCATCCATGCCGGCAATTGTTTCCATCTGATCTCCAGATGAAACAAAGTATCGATCGATATACAAAAAATGGTGAAAAAGCAGGCCAGTAATATGGACTGTTTAAGTACTGTTGGCTTTTTTTTGCTCATATCGTATCAACTAAAAAAACAATTCTGCATTCTTTCCATTTCACCCCTCGAAATGCCCATGCCGGCGGCAACTTCCTGCCATTGACCTGCCGCGTCGGTAACCTGTTGTATGATCGCCTCGCGTTTACCTTTCCGTACGCGGAACCTGTCCGCAACTTCACGTGCAAGCTCAATATCCAGCTCGTTACTGTGATCCGAAATATTTAGGCTTAGTCCCGTGGCATTTGGAATAGGATTGATGTCGTAAGCCGGCGAAAGGCGCCAGCCGCGTGATGTTAACAAGAAACCATGATTACGAAGATGGTCATCGCTGTTGCTCACGCTGATATAAAAAACGATTCGCCTCCACAGCTCCTCCAGATCAGCGTCGGGAGCTGCGCCATGTCGCACGATAAATTCAGCCAGGTGGAGGTACGATACGTTTGCGGCCGCGTCGGCTCCATCGGTTTGCCCCAGCAGGGTCATCGCGGAAGCGAAGTGAATGCGGTCTCCCGCCGTAGTGCGATCAAAGCGTTTGGATAAAAAAGTATGCTGCTGCTGGGAGAAGCGACGCGCGGTGCTTTCAGCGACGGTTACGCCTGCCCGTATAGCCAGCATATTTACAACCTGCTCCCAGGCGCCGATATCCCTGTCGTCGCGGCGGCTTGGAAATTTAGCGATCCAAAGATGCCCGGCGGGATCTGTTACGCTGGCTTTCGGCCGCGCGCCGCCTAAGGAAGAGCCGGGTGACATCAACATATTAAGCCATTGCGCAAAGGCAGGATCTTCCGCCGCGTCGTCCCGCTCAAGTGCAAGGCTTGCTTCTTCCAGCGATCTTAATGACGTCATGGGCGGTGCGGCCATTGCGGCGTTGTTGTCGAGAAACGGGCCTTCCTGATCCAGCTTGAACCGTAACGCGCCCATTCTGTACAGATCATGTACGCCTAATAAAAAATCGCTTTCCATCAATGCTTTGGCTCTGCGCCCTTCCTGCCGGGCATTAAAAGCCTCGCGCCGCTCCATCAACACTTTGCCCCATCGATCAGGGGATGAATCGGTAAA
>CBINIO010000043.1:0-14544 GCA_966250725.1 uncultured Chitinophaga sp. | reverse complement strand
TGACCAATATCTTTTCCGACAACAATAACGTAGGCGGCAGCTATTTTACCAGGATACCCGGCAATACCCATCAATTCGACCACAACAGCGGCCCGCGTTTCAGCGCCGAAAACGGCACCATCGTGTGCGCCAACAACCGGTTCAGGTACGATTACGCGGCTACAGACCCGGACGGCGATTCGCTGGTATACGCTTTTTCCACCGCGTTCACCGGCGCGGACCGCAACAATCCCAAGCCCGACAATTCCGACGCGCCGCCGTACGCGCCGGTGACTTATAAATCGCCTTTCTCCGCCACGCAGCCGCTTGGCGACAAAGCCTCCATCGACCCGCAAACCGGCGTCATATCCGGCATTGCGCCGCGCTCCGGGCTGTATATCGTGACCGTTTCGGTGAAAGAATACAGGAACGGCGTTTTTATCGGCGAGCATCAGAAGGAATTCCAGTTTACCGTGGAAAACTGCGTGCGGCAGGTAGTGGCTTCCCTGCCGGAAAAATTTGCCGATTGCGACGGTTTTGTGATCAACTTCGTGAACAACAGCACACCGAACAAAGAATACGTCTGGGATTTCGGCGACGGCACCACTTACACCACCAACAGCCTCGCCACCTTCCCGCATACCTATGCGGCTACGGGCACGTACCAGGTAAAGCTGATGGTCGACCCTTCCAGCAGCTGCGGCGACAGCGCGTTCTCCACCGTACGCGTATACCCCAAGCTGTCACCGTCTTTCGACATCAGCGGGCTTTGCACCACCCAGCCCACCCGTTTCATCAATACGTCCACCAACGACATAGGCGCCTTCAATTATCTTAAATGGGACTTTGGCGAAGCCGCCGTTACGGAGGACACGTCCAACCTGCAGGCGCCCGCCTGGCAATACAAAACGCCCGGCAATTACACGATCAGGCTTTTTATGAGCACCACGATGGGCTGCGAAAAAGAAATAACGAAAACGGTCGAGATATACGACAAACCACCGTTCACCACTACCGGCGACACTTTGCTTTGCATCAAAGACGCCCTGGAGCTGCACGCGGAAAGCCCGGTGGCAGGGAGCTACAGCTGGCAGCCGCTATACAATATCATCGATGAGAACACGCCCAATCCCACCGTTTCGCCCAAAAAGGATTTTGCCTACGACGTCACTTTCACCGACCTCACAGGCTGCGTGAACACCAAACGCGTGAACATCGACGTGCGCAACACCCTGCTGGTGAGAACATCGGCGGACAGCGTGATCTGCACCGGCGATCCCGTAGACCTCTCCGCGGTGGCGGACGGCGACTATTCGTTCACCTGGGTGAACCTGAACACGCGGCAGATCATCAGCCGGGACAAGGATGTAACGGTGACGCCCATACGAACCGGCACGTATTATGTGCAGGTCGATCTCGGCAGCTGCACTTCCCGCGATTCCATCTTTTTCCGGACGGTAGACCCGCCGCTTGCATACGCCGGCGAAGACACGACGATCTGCTACGGGGAAAAGGTACCGCTGCAAGCCAGCGGCGGCGCGTATTACAGCTGGTCGCCCGTGCAAACGCTCACCACTCCGCGCCGCGCGGCCACCATCGCCTGGCCGAAAGACACGACCACTTACACGGTAACGGTAACGGATACACTGGGATGCCCCAAACCGGTCACCGCGCAACGCAAGATCGCAGTGGTGCCGCCCGTGCCGGCCTTTGCGGGCAACGACACTATCGTGATGAAAGGCCAGCCTTTCCAGCTGAATGCCAGCGGGGGCGTACGATATCAATGGTATCCGGCCGACGGTCTCAGCAGCACCGACGTGCCCGACCCCGTCACACGATATAACAGCGACATCACCTATCGCGTACGGGCGTTCAGCACCGAAGGCTGCGTGGGCGAAGACGATATTCACGTACGTTTTATGAACGGCCCGGAGATCTACATTCCCAATGCATTTACGCCGAACGGCGACGGGGTCAACGATGTGTTCAGGCCGATGCCCGTCGGGTTTACAAGGATGGAATACTTCCGCATCTACAACCGCTGGGGCGAAGAGATTTTCAGCTCCGTGCAATACATGAAGGGATGGGACGGCAGAAAAAAAGGCAGTCCCGCCGCGGCTGACACGTACATCTGGATCGCAGGCGGCATCAACATCAATGGTCGGAAGGTCGAGAAACGCGGCACGGTAACGCTGATCCGTTAACGATGCGCATATGGATCGTACGCGACGCAGTAAGAAAGAAAAACGCGGCACATTCATATGCATCTGCTGACCGGATCATGAACGGCGCAGTCAAAAAATGCGCCGTTGACGGCAAACATCCTGAACGGAAAAGCCTGTACGAAACCCCGCTTCCGCCTCTCCGGAAGGGTACAAAAGGCCAGCGGAACATACCGGTCGGACAAATAACCAGGGGACTAAAAAACGAGAAATCTAACTACTAAAGCATTACACTTTATTATCTTTTTCATATTCATTTCCACTCCTTTTATATTTCAGCAAGCCCTTTATTTTCCGTAAATTCAGCGTAACAAGAAAGCCTTTCCCCATGGGCAAATCTGTTATCCTCGTTCTTCTTCTGGCCTGCTCGCTATACGGAACAGTGAACGCATACCACATTATCGGCGGGGAAATCTATTACCGCACCGTAGGCTTTAACCAGTCCACCGGCAATTACCGTTACCTGATCATCCTGAAGCTGTACCGCGACGGCGATTTTGTATGCGGCACCCGGCAGGGCTGCCTCGATTATTTTGAGAACCCCGTTCCCATCAACATATTCAACGCCGCCGGCAATCGCGTGATGGCGCCGCAGCTGATGGAGATCGAACGCACCGGGCCTATCCGCGACACATTAAAAAATCCCTGTCTTGCCCCGCAGACCATTTATCTTGAAGTCGCATTTTACGGAAGCGATACCCTCGATCTGCCGCCCATCGCAGGCGGTTATTATATTTCTTATCAACGCTGCTGCCGCGGCGAAGCGCTGAGCAACATTTACAATTCCGAAAGGGAAGGCTCCACTTTCTACACCTGGATACCCGGTTCGGAAAGCCGCCCCGGCAACAACAGCGCTTATTTCGGGATAGACGAAGCGCCGGTGATCTGCTCCGGTCTGCCGCTGCGTTACAACTACCGCGCTACCGATCCCGATGGCGACAGCCTTACCTATTCATTGTGCAGCGCGCTGGCGGGAGGCAACAACCGGACGAACGAATCCGTGAGCCCGCCGCCGTATACCACTACCGTAAGCTACATTCCGCCTTATCACGGCGGCGCGCCGATGGGAGGAGCGCCGGCCATGAGCATCGACAACAACGGGCTTATTACCGGCGTGCCTGACCGGGCGGGGAAATTCGTGGTATCCGTTTGCGTGTCAGAATACGACAGGACTACCAAACGCTTGCTGGGCATGCATCATAAGGACATCCTCATTACCGTGTACAATTGCGAAACGCGCATCACCGCGTCCACTCCCACCGTGCTGAACCATTGCAACGATTCGCTCGGCATGTTCGTGCCCATCACGAACAACAGCGTGGCGGGCTTCACGTCCAGCTACCTCTGGAGCTTCAGCGACGGCACAGATACCGTTACCAATACCCGCGACGTGTTTTTCCACCAGTTCCCCGACACCGGCGTATACAACGTGAAGCTCGTCGTAAACCCGGGCCTGCCCTGTACGGACAGCATCACGGGCCGCATCAACAATTACCCGGGGCTGCGTTCGGGCTTTACGCTGAGCGGCTTGTGCAGGGAAAACCCCGTCTTCTTTACCGACACCTCCAGCTACCGCTACGGCAATATCGTGTACCGGAAATGGGACTTCGGCGTGCCGGACATTTCCTCGGATACCAGCAACGCCGTAAGCGTGAATTACCGCTTCCCCGCGGGCGGCGTGTATACCGTGAACCTCACCCTGCTCACGAACCGCGGCTGCGAAGCGACCGTTACGCAAAACATGCGGCTGTACGAAGTAAATCCCTTTGCGGGCAACGATACTATTCTCGCGCGCGGGCAAACGCTGCAGCTGCAGGGCTCGGGCGGGGATACCTACGCCTGGAGCCCCGGCACCGGGCTCAGCGATCCAAACATCCGCGACCCGCTGCTCAACTGGAACGACGAGATCACTTTCCAGCTGCGCGTCAGCAACCAGCAGGGCTGCTTCGGCTACGATTCCATCAACGTAAAATATTACACCGGCCCCGAGTTTTACATCCCCAACGCCTTCACCCCTAACGGCGACGGCACGAACGATTATTTCCGGTTCATACCCGTGGGCATCAGGGAATATCATTATTTCAGGATATTCAACCGCTGGGGCCAGCTGGTGTATAATTCGCTGGACTTCCGCCGCGGATGGGACGGCACCGTGAAAGGCCACCCCGCCGCCATCGACACCTACCTCTGGATACTGGAAGGCACCGACCTCAACGGGCAGCGGATTTCCAAAAAAGGAACGGTAACTTTACTGCGTTAAACAGCAAATATGAAGACTGGAAAAATTGCCCTCATTACCGGCGCCACGGCCGGTTTCGGAGAAGCCTGCGCAATGCGGTTCGCAAAAGAAGGATATGACCTCGTGATCACCGGCCGCAGGGCCGAAAGGCTGAACGCGCTGAAGACGCAGATCGAAAAGGAATACGGCGTGCAGGTACGCGCGCTCGCCTTTGACGTGCGCAGCAGGGAAACCGTTGCGTCCGCGCTCAACTCGCTGGAAGGCAGCTGGAAAACGATCGACGTGCTGGTGAACAATGCCGGTCTTGCGCTGGACCTGTCGCCCATCGACGAAGGGAATACGGAGGATTGGGACACGATGATCGACACCAATGTAAAAGGGCTGCTGTACGTATCGCGCGTGGTAATGCCCTGGATGAAAAAAAGAAAACAGGGGCAGATCGTGAACATCGGTTCCACCGCCGCCAAAACCGTATACGCGAAAGGTAATGTGTACTGTGCCAGCAAAGCCGCGGTGGACGCCATCTCGCAAGGCATGCGCATCGACCTGCTGCCTTATAATATCAAAGTGACGGCGGTGCATCCCGGCGCGGCGGAAACCGAATTTTCGCTGGTACGCTTCAAAGGGGACGAAAACCGGGCGAAAGACGTGTACAAAGGCTTTACCCCGCTGAGCGCCGCGGACGTGGCCGATGTGGTGTATTACTGCTGCTCGCTGCCGCCGCATGTATGCATCAACGACCTCGTGCTTACGCCAACGGCGCAGGCGAACGCGTATTATATCCAGCGGTAAAAATTACACATTAGTGTTATTATATAAGTATAATAATTTATCTATATTTGAAATCCCGGTTGACAAATGTGCTGAACGATCTCCCGGTAGCGGCCATGGGAGCCGGTGCCAACCACTTTACCTGCAGCTGACCGCGACATGATATTCCACACCAAAAGGGTGTGATTTGACGACTTTAGTATCCTATAATCCTATAACCATATCCCTATGCTGACATTTGTTACAATGTACATCCTCAGGCTGTACTATCCTAGAATCAAAGAATTTCTGAGCTTCTATTTCGACAGCTCACGCCGGAACAACTATGGCCGCTGGGCCATGCGCCAGACCTGGAAGGGTAAAGAGCAATACTATTTCGGCTACAACTGAAAATCAAGTTTTTCATAAATAAGACCTTCGGCATCCGAAGGTCTTTTTTAATTACGCAGCATGGTTTGCGCTATTCGTATATGCGTTCAGGTTAAATGCGGTTAAAATTTCAGGCTTCTCACGTACACGCCTGCTTTCCCGTTCTTCGTTTTTTTGTACGCTACCAGCACGCCTTCGCCTGTTCGCTCCACTACGGGGAAGCCGGCGGATTCTCCCGCAGGCGTGAGGTAATCGCGTTCCAGCGTTTTGCCGTCCGCGGATTTATGCAGGATGCCGATGCGGTTGCCGGCAGCGCCGGTAGCTTCGTCCCACACCAGCGCCAGGTCGCCTTTACCGAGCACGGTCAGCTGCGGGTGTTTGGCGGTTGGCAGCGCGCTGATGTTTTCCTTTCGGGTATACGTAATGCCATTGTCCGGGCTCTGGCAGTAGAATACGCCTTCGCCGCCGCCCATGGTGAACCATGCGAAATGAAGCCCGTTGGCGTTGCGCACCATCGCAGGCCCGGTATGCGGACAGCCGTTGATGGCCCAGTTGTCCGGGCTGATGCGGACGGGCCGGGTGAAAGTTTCGCCGCCGTCTTTTGAAAAAATATGCACCATATCGCGGATCGTGTCGCGGATGATGTCGCGGAAAGCGGCATGAAGACCGCCCTGCGCGTCCACGTACAAAGCCGTGCGGCAGCACTGGCAAACCGTTTGCACGATGGGCCGCTCCCGGTGAAAACCGGGCGTGCCGCCGGTAGTGGCGATGTAGAGGGTGGAACCTTCATTTTTGACGAGCTTCCGGTTGTCCAGCCAGATGGCGACAGCTTCGCCCGAAGGCAGCACGGCCATGTCGAAATAACGCTGGTCGTACCCGGCGGTGTCGGTCACCAGCGGCACGGCGGGCTGCCAGGTGCTGCCGCCGTCGGGGGAAATGGTGTAGAACACTTTGCCGGCGTATTTATTGCGAGGGTCGTTGCTTTGCGTGCCGAACATCGCGATCACTTCCCCGTTTGGCCGGAAGATCATCTTGGGCATGTTTTCGCCGTGGGGAAGAATGCCTTGCGCGGTAGGAACGGGTTTGCCGGGAGAAAAAGTTTCCCCTTCGTCATGCGACACCGCGAAATACAGCATCCCGGTCTCTTCACCGGCCTTTTGCTCCACCCAGCTGAGCACCACATTCCCGGACGCGTCGCGGGTGAAGTAAGTGCAGGATGCGCTGCGCGTGGTGTCTGACACGGCCCTTTCATTACCCGCGGAGATCTGCCGGCTCTGGCAGGCGGCCAGGGCCAGCATGCATATCGTAAACAGTTTTTTCATCAGTTCTTGCTTTGCTTACAGGTGAAAGTATACGCCACGCCGAAGTTGAACGTGCGGGCGGGGCCGGGCCGGTAACTTTTGCCAAAGGCGCTTTTTTCCGCGGTGGTCGCGTACATCACGTTGCCGAGGTTGCGGCAGTTCACCCAGCATTCAAATCCGCCAAGGGCATAACCCGCACGGGCGTTGAACAATTCATAACCGCCGTACTCTTCCGTGTTGGCCGGGTCCATGAAATATTTTCCCACATGCTGCCACTCCAGGCCCAGGCGGACGCCTTTGAGAAAAACAGGCTTGCACGTAAGCTCCGTATTCATGATGAGGTTGGGCGAGCCGTTCATGCGGTTGCCGCCGTACTGTTTGCCTTTGTCTTCGTACTCGATGAATTCATGCCTTGCCACGGTGCCGCCTGTACGAAAAAGCAGCGACTTTACCGGCGCATACCGCAGGTTCCATTCCACGCCGCTGTGGCGGGTTTCGCCGGCATTCCTGTTCTCGGAGGAATTGTCCGCCAGCCTTACGCTTACGATCTCGTTCGCGCCGTCCATGCGGTAAATGTTTATGTCCACATACCCTTTGTTCGCCGCGAAGGCAAACCAGCCGCCCGCTTCGTAGTTGTTGTAAGTGGCGGGTTTGAGCACGGGTACTTTTACGCCGCGGTACAGCTCCGAGATATTCGGCGGCGCAAAACCGACGCTGTAATTGGCGTAGAGCCCGCGGTCACGGCCGAAATCGTAGGTAACGCCGATCTTGGGGCTCCAGGCTTTGAAATGATTGCGCTCGTCCGGCGAGCCGGTAAAAGCGGATGGCGGAAGGTGATTGTCAAAGTTGTAATCCATACGGTCGTACCGCAGGGCCGCAACGAGCTTCAGTTTTTCGAGCGGGCTCATTTCCGCCTGCACGTAGGCGGCGGTGTTCAGCAGACCGGCGCGGTAGTCCGTCAGCACGGAGTCGGTGGGCGCATAGCCGGTGAAATATCCCGCCGCGTCGCGGTCCACTTCGATGAACTGCGCGAAGTAGGTGGCAGGACTGTAATCCATGGTAACACCAGCGACGAGCGAAGCCTTCTTCCAGCCGAATTCCTTTTTATGCTGCACCAGCAAACCGTAACTATTGAACTCATCGCTGTTGATCTCGCCTCTCGCTTTCAGCGGGTCGCTGGTGGTTTTGATGGCGTAGAAAGGGTTCTGGCCGATCTCGTTGCTGCGGTAGAAGGCTGTGAAGCTCGTGCTGTTGTTATTGTTCCAGGTTTGGCGGAAAGTGCTGCGCGCGCGGAATGCTTTTACCAGCCGGTAGGAAAAGGTGTGAAAACTTTTGTAGTTGCGGGAATAGAAGTTCGCGCTGTCCACGCCGCCGGTCTGGTCGGTTTTGTAATCCACGTAGGTCACAGCGTTCGTCCAGCTGCTGCGGTCGCTGATGCGGTATTCCGTTTTCAGTGTCAGCGCCAGCTTGCGGAAATCGCTGTGATCGATGTACCCGTTGCGCTGGTCCGCGTAATACCCGCCCGCGAGCACGCCGAGCTTGCCGCTGGTGGCGGATAGGGTGAAATCGGTTCTTTTATATCCCCGGTCGCTCATTTCCGCCTGCACTTTCGCCGTGGGCAGCAAAGCGGGCGATGCGGTGATAAAATTGACGGCGCCGCCTACCGCTTCGCTGCCGTACAACGACGAAGCGGGCCCGCGTATCACCTCGATCGTTTTTAACGCCGCCATATTGATCTCTATGAGCGCGTTATGATTAAAATCGCCGGTGGTGCGGATGGGAATGCCGTCTTCGAGATAAAGGAAAAGGCTGCGGTAACCGATGGGCTGGCGCACGGCCATGGTATGCTGTTCGTTGCCGAGGTCAACCATATATACCCCGCTCACTTTGTTCAGCAATTGTTCCAGCGAGGTGGCCTTTGTTTCGTGCAGCACTCTCGTGGAAATGGTGCTGATAGCTACGGGCGCGTCCGTGCGGTATTGTTTGCCGCGCCCGGCGGATACGATCACTTCGTTCAGCCGCGTGGGCAGCGGTTCGAGATAGATGGTCATGTTCCGGTCGTCGTTCACGGCCATTTGCAGGGGCGCATACCCTACGATGGACACGCGGATGGAATCGGCTGCCGCTGCGCCGGCGAGGGAAAACCTGCCGCGGTGGTCGGAAAGACAGCCGCCGCCGGCCGCGCGGATGCTTACGCCGGGGAGCGCTTCGCGGGTCTGGGCATCAATCACCCTTCCCTCCAAAGCCTCCTGCGCAAAACTTGAAAAGCTGCAAAGCGTCAGGCATATGAGAAAGAATATGCGATGCATGGGTTTGCTTTAAACGTTTACGTATTGGGGCACCATTGCGTTGCCGGGCGTTCCGTTCCTGCGGGGCGAAATCCCGCCCGCGTGCCGTGGCGGGAGCGTTAAGCACGGCATCTGCGCCGCGCGTTGACGGGAAAATATTTATCCGCCGCTTCCACGGTTTACGGAACACGACTTCCGTGCAACGTTGTGCAAAGTTGCGCTTTACCCGTCAGGCGGGTAAGCATAGCATGTATCAATTGAGGAGAATCAAGCCCGGGGCGGGTGAAATACCGCATAAAGCGGGCGGGAAGGAATGTAACCGGTGCCTGCGGCATACAGTTCAACGATGGTAACGGCGGGGTTGAAAGTGAAACCGGCCGCCACTTCCGAGATAATCACCTCGTACTTGTCCTTGACGGCGTTGCCGGTCTGTTCTTTCTGCGTTTCCTGCTTCATCTTTTTCATGAGCTGGCATTGACCGTTACAGGCGAGCTGCGGTTTGGCCCGGTTGATGCAAAGCACTTTGGCGATGTAGTCCTGGTTGAGGAAAAATTCAGCCAATACCAGCCCCTTGCCGAATGTTTGCAACATCAGCCCGGTAAGAACGGTTATGACGAACAGATACCTCATAGAACGCCCCAAAAGTACGGCTTAACATGATCGGTTGAAATGATTTCGGTCATTTTGCACAAAACAGCCGGAGAACGTAGGCAAGCTTATGTGCGAATGCGCTTACTGCGCCAGCATAAATCTCAGCGTAATCCCGCCGCGCGTATTGGTCACGGGGTACGCGGTGGAGATCACCGGTATGGTCTGGCGGCGGTCGTAGAAGAATTTGATGTTGAGACGGTTGTTCACCACGTAATCGATGGACGGCGCAATGCTGATCACTTTCTGGCCGCTGGTGGGTATCACCAGGTCCGCGTCCAGCCGGTTGTTCACGGTTTTGTCGTCGCGGAAGCTGAGGTCGAGCCGGAAGTTGAGATCGTTCTCCAGCCGTTTCCCGCCGTCCTTCCCGATCCTGATCGGCATGGGCAGCCCGCGCACGCGGTAACCGCCGCCCACCGTGATCTCGCTGGAACGCATTTCGCTCAGCTGGTAATCGATCAGGCTGAGGCTGAGCGTGCGGCTCTTGCGGAAACCCACGCGGAGGTTCAGCGAGTTGGTGAAGGTCATGTCCGCTTCCAGCAGGGGCACGAACTGCTCGGTGATGGTGAGGTTCGGCACGAGGAAGTAAGGCACGTAGTTGCCGCTCACGCTGTCCCTGAACGCGGGGTAGCCGAGTATCAGCGGGTCGTAGAACACGAGGGCCGTATTGTAGGAATTCATGCTGAGCAGGCCGGTGTACTGGTGCGTGAGCGTGAAGTTGGTGAGGAAGTCGGAGAACGGTTTCACACGGCTCAGCCCGTTGTAGCTGATCCGCCAGTTGGGCCGCGGAAGAATGTCTTTGAAAGGATTGGACCTTACGTTCTTCGCGTAATTTTTCAGCAGCGGTGCATCTTCGGGCGTAGTGCCGGTGTAAGCCGCCAGGAACGCGGGAATAAGCACATCCTGCGCATAACGGCCGTAGCCGTAACGGTATTCCGGATCTTTCGGGTCGTATTTCGGCAGGCTCGGGTCCTGGTTGTACGGGTTGTCGTTGCCAAGGCGTTCGGACACGCGTTTGCGGAAACTTTCGAAATCCCTGAACGTCTGCGAAATGCCGTTTTCCGTATCGATCTTTCCCCACATGGTCTTGATCGCGATAAACGTGATCTCGAAACCGCCCGCGTCGTAAGGGTTCAGGTGATTGAACACGCCGTTGCCGAGGGTGTCCTTGAACAGTTCCGTATGCGTTTTGGAGAAGGATTTCGTGAGGTTGAGGTCGATGCGCAGATCGCGTACCGGCTCCAGCTGCGCCTGCACGTCCAGCTTTTGGGTGAACTGCTGCTGGAACTGGATGTTGAACAGCGTGTCGGGACTGAGCAATCCTTTTTTCGCGAAGTTGTCCATAAACGCTTTGTCCGGCTGCTTGCCAAAGGTAAAGGCGAGGCCCGGCGCCATGGATTGCCAGTTCATGCCCAGCAGCTTCGTGCTGTCCAGGTAGCCCGGCATGCGGGTGCCCGCGTTCTCGGAATAGTTCACGTTCACGCGTTTCAGCGCCGTTACCACGCGCATCAGCCCTTTCACGACGGGCGACATGCTTTCTTCTTCCTCTTCTTTTTTGTCTTTCTGTTTTTGCGCGGCCGGCGTATTGTTCATCATCGGCGGCACGTACTGGTTTGAAGAGGGTGCGCCGGCGTTTATCTTCCGCAGCCATTTGCTGCGGTTGTACAGCTCGTTGAATTTAAACTCGGCGCTCAGCGTTTTCTGGTTGGAGTTCTCGATCGCGTTGCCGAGATAGGTGGCGAGCCTGGAAGCGCCTATCCATCGGTATTCCGTGGCATAGCTCAGCGCCACGTTGGTCCAGCTGAAAGCGGGCAGCTTGGTGGTGGGCAGCGTATAGGTCACGTTCGCGTTCTGGAAATAGTTGGTGGTGCGGCCGCCTTTCCAGAAATTATGGCTCACGGTATCTTTTTTCGGCCCGGTATTGATCCTTCCCGCCGGCTCGTCGATGCGCGAATTGTTCACGGCGTTGAAATCGACGGTGAGGTTGCGGGAAAGGTCCCATTTGAAGGAATAATAGCGGTCGAAACGGAAATATTTATCGTAGGTCTCCTGCAGCAGGAAGCCGCCGCCGCCGATGTTGCGCATGCGGGTGGCGCCGAATTGCCGCGTGATGTCCGCCCTGAAGCTGATAAGCGTAGGCACGTAGTTGACGTTGAAATCGCGCAGCAGCGCCAGCCAGGGGCTCTTGCTTTTGATGAGCCCTTTCAGCGGCTCGATGAACTTTTGCTGGCCGGCGTAATTGTAGCCGAGGCCGCCGCGGTGGCGGGTGAGCACATCGCTTTGTATCTGCGGGTTATGACGTTTGATCTGTGAGAAGGAATAGCTCACGTCGAAGTTCTCGACATCCCAGAGATGGTTTTTCTTTTTATCCAGCGCCAGCTTGCGCACGTTGGTGAAGTTGAGGCTGGTGATGGACGTGAAGTCCTGCGCGTCTCTCCTGATGGAATCGCGCGCTTCCCGGTCGCGGGCCAGCGCCAGCTTGTCTTTCGTCTTGATGTCCTGGTCGTACGGATCGTACTCAGGGTTGCTGGTGGTTTGCGAATAACCGGCGTATACGGGTACCGTAACGCCAGCCGTCTTCGGAAGCAGCTTGCCGAGGTCGAGATTGGCGGCCATGTCGTATTGCAGGTAGTTGTCGCGGAAGCGGTCGTTCACGCGCTGGTCGATATTGCCAAAGCCTGCGGTATGCATGTTGCCGCTGAGGGTGAACGTACCGAGGTCCGACAGGCCAAGGTCCACCCTTGCCAGCGCGGCGTAGCCTCCCTTCTCGTCAAGACCGTTGAGGCGCAGCTCGTTGAACCATATTTCCGTGCATTTGGGCAGGCCGTCGTCTTTCGGGTTCAGCACGCCGATCATCACGTTGCGCACGTCGCCGAGGCTCGGGTTGCCCACCACGGACAATATATACTGGCCCTGCTGTTCCTCGTAAGGCACCAGCGGGCTGGCGCCGCTCTGGTTGCGCCGCTGTTTAAGCTGCGCGAATTTTTCCAGCTCAAGGTCCACCTCGTTTTCCTCGGGCCATATCTCCACGTCGCGGGTAGCGCCCCAGGGCGTTACTTTCAGCGGCACGCGGTATTCGTAATAGTTCTCGGTAAAGTCGCTGCCCACGCGGATGATGGCTTGCAGCTGCCCGTCCTTCAGCGACAGCGGGTCGCTTACGGCTTCCGCGTGCACGAACATCTGCAGGCGTTTGTACTGGCGAAGGTCGAGCGGCACGTTTTTGTACATCGCGCGCACCTCGCCGTCTTTCAGGTTGCAGACCTGCGCGCTCAATGACTGCTCGTTCAGCAATATGTTGGTGCTGTTGGTGCTCAGCGTGTTCTGCCGCAGGATGCCCGGGGGCAGCACGTACGGTACGGGAATGCGTTTGGAGTTCTCCTCGATGTTCACGGCGGAGGCGTTGAACGTAGTGCTTTCATCCACCGGGATGGGATCGCCGGGACGCAGCTCGTACAAATAACGGCGCCACTGGTTGCGCACGAGGTCGAGCTTGGCAAAACGCAGCACCACGGAATCCTCGAAGCCGGTGAGGAACATACGCATGAAGCGGATGCTCTTGAAGTCGGGGATGTTGCCCACTTTCCGGTCGTACTGGGTCACCGGCACTTTGAACTGGTACCAGGTCTGGTCGGCCTGCTGCCCGTTGGGAAGCGTTACGCGCGTCACGAAGCGGTCCACCACGTAGTTGCTGCCCACCTGCATGTCCGGTTTCAGGTCCACTCGGTACTGGAAGTATTCTTCCGTTTCGTTCATGGTGTTGTCACGGTTCAGGTCTTCGGACTCGGGGTAGTTGGTGGCCGCGTTGGAGAATTGTGAATTGTCGTTGGATACGGGGGAATTGCCGTCCGGCCCGTTGATCTTTTTATAGCGGCCGAGTATGTCCGTCTTCGACGCATCATACGAAGCGTCGCGGTACCATTTGTAATCGTCGTTGGAAGGGTCGCCGGCCGCTTCGCGGTAAGCGGGGGACGAAGCGCCGAGTATCGCCGCAAGCTCCTGCAGGTATTGTGCTCGGAAATTTTTCTCGTCGTTGTTCTCGAGACCGTCGAAACCAACGTCCTGGTAGCGGCGGATGGCGGGATCGTTGTCGAACGCCTGCGTGATCTGCTGCTGGAACTTCGGCACGCGGCCCCAGCGGGACGAATCCAGTTTATTCAGTTCGGTATTCGGATCGGCCAAGCCATTTTCGAAAGATTTGCGGCCGTCTTTCAGTACATCTTCAGATACGTTGCCGAGGTTGAAATACAGCTTCCCGCCGCTGCTGGACTGGTTATTGATGAACGGGTCCTGTATCCAGAATTCGATGAACTCGATGTTGGCGGTTTCAAAATCGCTGTTGTCGATCGAGCGCATGATGCCACCCCAGCGGGTTTGCGGGTTGCGCAGGCGGCCGGTGGGCGTGAGTGCGGCGGGCGTGGATTCAAAATTATACGGCCCTCTTTCTTCCGGGTAGAAGTCAATGTCAAGCGTGCTGAGCTGGCTTTGCCCGAATTCAGTGGAACGATTGGGAAATACGTCTTTCTGGTAAACGAGGCGCGTACGCGGATCGAACTGGTCTTCTTCCGTGATGCCGGGCGGCAGGTTCGGCGACCTGGGCACCTGTAACGTTGGCTCAATGATGTACCAGGCCAGCAAAGCCCTGTTCCGGCCGTATGCCAGCGAATCGTTGTATTCCGCTTCGGGGAACAGCACGGTTCCGGCAGCGTCCGTGGCGTCTTTGGGCGTGG
>CBINIO010000042.1:0-14574 GCA_966250725.1 uncultured Chitinophaga sp. | reverse complement strand
CACGTTCAGCTCGGCCTGCACGTCCGCGTCCAGCACCTGACCGGGTTTGAGCAGGCCCTGCACTTCTTCTGCGGTTTCGTGGGAGAAGTTGTACATGGAAATGTTTTCCGGGTGGACATGTATTTTCCCTTCCTCGATGCGGCCGAGCGAAAGGAAATCTTCCAGCAGCTCGTTGAGGTGTATCACGGAATCGCGGATCTTCTGCACGTGTTTTTCGCGGCGCGGCTGGTCGTCGGAGGATGGATATTTGCCGATCAGCGCGGCGCTGGAAAGAATGGCGCTCAGCGGCGTTCTGAACTCGTGCGAGGCCATGGACACAAAGCGGGATTTGATCTCGCTCAGCTCTTTTTCTTTTTCGAGGGCTTCTTTCAGCTCCGCCTGCGACGAGGCGAGATGTGAAAGCGCCAGCTCGAGGTTGGCCGTTCTTTTTTCCACTTCCCTTTCCAGCGCCTGGTTCAGCTCCTGCATGGTGCGGTACAGCCGTTTGAGGAACAATACCAGCAGGGTGGAGCTGATCACGAGGATGAGCGAAAAAAAGTGTTCGATGAATACTTCCGCAAGGTTCGGGTTCTTATGCGGGAGACAGGCGATCACCACCACCAGTATGGTACAGGCGATGCCCATAAAACGGGTGGGCGTATCTTTTTTGATGAATATGGTCAGCAGGATGGCCGTGATGAGGCCGCCGTCGAAAAAGTTGTAATCGGGCCGCCACACCAGCAGGCATGCTGTTACGAGCATGATGAAGATGGAAATAACAAGCGTTTGCCGCTGGCCGAAGTGGAACATGGTGTGTTTTTGCGTTAAACGCAAATATAACGATTGAGGCCCTACTTGAAGGCAGACCTGACGAAAGTCACTATTACGGCTGGGTTTTTCAGGCTGTGCGGGTGATGTTTCACGCCGGGCTTGCGGATCACCTGTATCTTCCCGCCGGCTGCCAGCACTTTTTTCTCGAATATATCCGTGTTTTCGCTGATGGGCACCAGTTCGTCCGCATCGCCGCAGATGTGCAGCATGGGATAGCCGCCTTGTACGATCTCCGGCACGAGGTCCAGCGGGTTGCCTTTGAATTGCCGCGCTTCCGCTTCGGAGGTATAACCAAAATCTTTTTTGAAAGTCTCCCATACTTCGGCGCTTCCCGGCCCTTTGCCCTCGCCCAGCGGCCAGCTGCGGATGTCCAGCACGGGCGCGTCCGCATACACGCAGGCTACGCGGTCAGGATATTTTGCGGCCCAGCGGTAGGCGTAAAAACCGCCGCGGCTCATGCCGAACATGGCGGCTTTGGGATGAAGACCGGCTTTTTGCAGCTGTTGATAAAAACGGTCCCAGATGCCGAGCGCTTCGTCGTTGGCGAACATTTCGGCGACATCGCAGAACACGACGTGAAAACCGAGCGCCAGCAATGCGCTGTCGGACTGCGGCTCATGTCCCCAGAACCGCGTACGCCACACCCATGGCCTGCCTTCGGCGGGTTCGCCTTTCGGCGCCACCACACGGGCTTTACGCCCTTCAAACAGCCCTTCGTAACAGGAGAAGCCGTGAAAATCCGTCACGGAACCGAGAAAAGGCAGCGGGCTTTTTGTATCCTGCGCATGCAGGGCGCTTCCGGCAAGGAGGAAGAGGAACAGCAGGGTGCGTTTCATTTTGGTAATGTACGATAAAATACTTTCGATTTGAAAGGCCGTCATAGCCCTGTCGCCGCCGTCGTTTTATCTATGTACACCATCCAGTCGAACAAATTTTCCAGCTGCAGCGGCTTTGACGATATGCTTGCGGATGGCACGGAAAAAATGTTTCGGATCGAGGCGGGGCTCCAGCGATTGAAGGCTGCGCGCCAGCAGCTGGCATGCCCAGTATCTGTACCTGATCTTCATAAAGGCAAATCTATACGTTCGCGGGAAACAAAAGCCGGGAAATTGAATGAACGGAAGATCGGGGCGGCGGGTGGAGGATTTTGGGGGAGGAAAAGAGAGGGCCGCCTTGTGAGGCAGCCCTTATGTTTTGGCAGGCAGCTTTGCTGTTGAAAGGAACCTGTTTAAAATAGGCAGAGCGTAACATATACTGCAGGAAAACGTCTGTTCAGCACACGGCTACCTCCGAATGCATTTATACGATGCAAGCAGCCGCGAATGCGTGCAAATTACCGCAACGCATACCGCATTCCCTTCACCGTCTTGAACTCCACGATACGCTCATCTTTTCCGCTCTTCGCCACTACACGGCCATTCCCGCCGGTAACGGACTTCCCGGCGGGCAGCAGCACCCGGCACACCTCGCCACGCTGCGAAAGAATGGAAGCCTGCGTAACCGCGCCTTTATCCCAGCGCATATCCACCACGAACGCGCCGCGGGCATGCAGCCCTTTTACCGTGCCCTGCTGCCATCCGGCGGCGGAAGGCAATGCCGGCAGCATCCTGATCACGGAAGTGTCGCCGTGGCTTTGCAGCAGCATTTCCGCGATGCCCGCGGTGCCGCCGAAGTTGCCGTCTATCTGGAAGGGCGGGTGCGCGCAGAACAGGTTCGGGTACGATCCGCCGCCGCGCGGATTTTCCGGCGGCACCGGGCGCAGCAGCTTATGGATCAGCTCAAGGGCGTGATCGCCGTCGCCAAGGCGCGCCCAGAAGTTTACTTTCCATGCCAGCGACCATCCGGTGCCGTCGTCGCCGCGCTGGCGAAGGGTTTCGCGGATGGCGGCGGTCAGCTTAGGGCTGCCCCAGGGCGTGATCTCGTCGTAGGGGTGGAGGCCGTAGGCGTGGGAAACATGGCGGTGCCTGGGCTCCCCGTCTTTCCAGTCGTGCAGCCACTCGTTAAGGTCGCCGGCCGCGCCCACCTGGTTGGGCGCCAGCCTGCTGCGAACATCAGCCAGCTCACGGCTCCATTCCGCGTCCGTTCCCAGGATGCGCGCCGCTTCGATACATGCGCCGAACAGCTCGCGGCAGATCTGCATGTCGATGGTGGGGCCCATCACGGTGCTGCCTCTTGTACCGTCAGGCATGATGTAGCTGTGCTCGGGCGAATTGGAAGGCGCGGTCACCAGCCAGCCATGCTGCGGCTCTTCGATGAGGATCGCTTTCAGGAATTCGGCGGAACCTTTCATTACAGGATAATATTCGCGGAGAAATGCCGTGTCGCGCGTAAAGCGGAAATGCTCCCACAGATGCTCGCAGAGCCAGGCGCCGCCGGTGAGCGTGGAGCCCCAGTCCGCGCCTTCGCCGGGAGACGTAAATCCCCAGGGATTGGTGATCACATGGGCCACCCAGCCGGGCGCGTTGTAATATGCTTTGGCGGTATGAGAGCCGGGCGTCACGAGGTTGCGGATGTAGTGATGCAGCGGCTCGGACAGGTCTTGCAGACCGGTCACGGGCGCCAGCCAGTAATTCATTTGCAGGTTGATGTTGATGTGATAGTCGCCGTTCCAGGGCGTCTGGTATTCCGGCGCCCAGAGCCCCTGCAGGTTGGCGGGCAGGTTGCCCGGCCGGGACGAGCCGATGAGCAGGTAACGCCCGTAATTGTAATACAGCACAGGTAATTGCGGGTCCGGCTGACGGTCGTAATACCTGGCCAGCCTGGCGGGCGTGGAAAGCGTATCGGTGCCGGGGGCGATGGCGCCGAGACGGAAACGCGCGCGGTTGAACAGCGGCCGGTAAGCGTTTTGCTGCGAAGCATACAGCTGCGCATAGCTCCTGGCGGCGGCATGCTCGACGGTTTGCAATACACGCGGCAGTGGGTCGTCCAGCGGCTGCGTATAGTCGTTCATGTTATAGTCGGTGGCCGCGCTGAAAAGCAGCAGGCATTCGTCCGCGTTCTCCACCTGTATCGCGTCGCCTGCGGTGGTTTGTTTGCCGCCGGTGGTTTTTACCTGCAATACGCCGGCGAATTTCAGACCCGGTTTGCCGCCGTTCGGCAATTGGCCCTGCATTTCCAGCCGGCCGTTTTCCGCCTGTACGGTGGCGTGCTCTTTCCTGCTGAGCGCCGCGGTGAAAGAAATGCCGCCTTTGCGGCTGCTTCTGATCCTTACGGCAAGTATGTTGTCGGGAATGCTGGTCCATGCTTCCTGCGTATAGACGATGCCGTTCCTTTGCCAGGTAGTGCGGGCCACAGCGGTTTCGAGATCGAGGCTGCGGCGGTAGGCGGTCCATGGGCTGAGCGTGTCTTTCCAGCGGAGCGTAAGGTCGCCCAGCGTCTGGAAAGCGCCGTAAGGCACGTTGGCGCCGCTGCCATGACCGGAGCCTTCGCCCCTGCAGATAAAATATTGCTGCAGGAGCTGCTGTGCTTCCTTGTTCCTCCCCGCCAGCAGGCTTTCGCGGATGCGCGGCAATATGCGGTACGCGGTGTCGCTGTCCGCATCCTGCACGCCGCCGGACCAGAGACTGATCTCGTTCAGCATAATGCGGTCTTTTACCGGGTGACCGGTGATCATTGCGCCGATCTTCCCGTTGCCAAGCGGCAGCGATTCCTGGTAGTGGGCGGCGGGTTCGTCAAAACGGAGCGTTGCGTCGGGCCGCTGGGCGGACGCGGTGAGGCCGGCGGCCAATATGACCGCTGTAAGGAGGACGTGGTTCATGCTACTAAATGTAGCGGCAATTCATTAAAATCGGAAATGCAGGTGAAAGCAGGCCCTGAAAATGAGAAAATCGCATCACCAGGCATTGCTAAAAAAATACAGGTAACTAAAAAGAAACCCGCCTGTCGCAACCTGCAGAGAAAAATCGGATCGATCTCGAAAGCAGCGATGCTTTTGGGGCCAGCACTATGGACGCAGGTATGAATGATATTTTTAAGCCGGTGACAAATACAAAAAGCTATTTTGTTGCGCGTCGTTGAATAACGGGCAACAAAATAGCTTACTGCCGAAAGTGGCGGAGTTAATTGTTTGTTAACCGGTGAAACGGCGTATCTATGTAGCTGTGGCCGTGGATAGCCCGGCAAGCAACCTGGTGAATTTGATATTAAATCCGCCTTTTTCTCCGTAATAATAACTTTCCTTATACCTGTCGTATTCGATAGGCGCTCCAAGATCTTTCATGAGCTTCAGGAACTCATAAAGCGTGCGTTCGGAGATCCGCAGGCGTTTCGCTAATTGCGCCGGTTTGCCGGTGCCTTTGATGCGGATAAGGTAGTCGATGGTCTGTAGTCTTTCAAAATAACGCTTTGGCATTGGATCAACTGGGGGTTTAAGCTAAATTGTAAAATAGAGATGTCAGTCTGTGTCCGGAAAATTAATCACTGTGTCTTGCTCATAATGTAACGGTAATTGACATACGCTTGTATTTAAAGTTTGGTTAACGCGAACGATGTATTGCCCCTGGATTCTAAGTTAACATACGATACTGCAATATTCCTTCAGTCCGGAACTTTGATAAAAAGGCAACCATTTTTTTATTGATGGCTGCCTTTCTAAATGGTTACCCTGGAGCAGAAAGCTGCCTTCAATATTACAGTTTGAGCAGTCTTAGCGATGTTAATGCCGTGTTAAAGAACTGTCAAATTTTTTGCTATGATTATCACGCTGATAGCGGCTTCCAGGGCGGGAAAAACCGCTTTCCTGCAAAGAGGCGGGTTCCTACGCGGTTAATATCGGCTTACAATCTGCATAAATACTATGCGCCGCGCTTTCGGGCTTTCATTATTTTGCCTGTTACACATTCCCGTAATTCAACTCAACGTCTACAAAAAACTGTCATGACGATCCACAAAACGCTGACCCTTCTCGCAGGATGCATGCTGACGGCCGCCACAGGCTTCGCGCAAAAAGACTGGCTGGTGAACAATGCCGGCTACAAGGCCGCCGTGCAGGAAAACGGCAAAACGGTAACCATCTCTAACGGTTTGCTCAGCCGCAGCTTTGTGCTGCAGCCCAACCTCGCCTGCACCGACTTCCGCAACCTGAGTAACGGCGAGCAAATGCTGCGCGCCGTAAAACCCGAAGCGCGCATCACCCTCAACGGAAAAACCTATAACATAGGCGGCCTGCACGGTCAGCCGCAGCAGGCTTACCTGCTGCCCGCCTGGCTCCCGCAAATGAAAAAAGGCGATGCGGATTTTCAGTATGCCGGCCACGCGGTAACACCCATTCATCCTTACGTGCACTGGAAACCAAAACGCTGGGCGCTGAACAAAAAACAGCCTTCCGGGAAAATGGTCACGTTCACTTACACTTCCGGCCTGCCCGGGCTGAAAGGCGTGAAAGTGGAAATACATTATGAGCTCTACGACGGCATCCCGCTGCTATGCAAGTGGCTGAGCGTTAAAAACGGCGCCGGTGCGGCGATACAGCTCGATCAGGTAGTGAACGAAGTGCTCGCTACGCCCGAGGAAGAATCCGCCGTGGTGGGAGAAGTAAACGAAATGGCGACGCCGCACAGCATTTATATCGAAAGCAATTACGCGTTCAACAACGCCATGAAAGCCAATCTCAGCGACCAAACGACTCACTGGAAGGCGGACAGCGCCTACCGCTCGCAGGTGAATTACAATTACGCCACGCCCTGCCTGCTGGAAGTGTACCCGGACAAAGGCATTCATATCAGCCTGGCGCCGGGTGAGAACTTTACGTCCATCCGCACCTACGAGCTGCTGCTGGACAGCTACGACAGGGAACGGAACGGCCTCGCACAGCGCGCCATGTACCGCACCATCGCGCCCTGGACGACGGAAAATCCCGTCTTCATGCATCTCGTGAGCACGGAGCCTGCGCAGGTGCGCGCCATCATCGACCAGTGCGCCGCCACGGGTTACGAAGGCGTGATCCTCAGCTTTGGCAGCAGGCTGAACATGGAGGACACGAGCGCGGCGAACATCCGCAAATTCAGGGAGCTGGCGGATTACGCGCATTCGAAGAACGTGCTGCTGGGCGGTTATTCGCTTTTCAGCAGCCGCCGCATCAGCGACGAGGACGATGTGATCGACCCGAAAACGGGAAAGCCCGGCGGCGCCATGTTCGGCGGCCATGCGCCCTGTCTTGGCAGCAACTGGGGCATCGCGTACCTGCAAAAGATCAAATATTTTATCCGCCAAACGGGTTTTGACATATTCGAGAACGACGGGCCTTATCCCGGCGACGTTTGCGCATCCACCACGCACCCCGGGCATAAAGGTCTCGACGATTCGCAATGGACGCAGATGGAACAGCAGAAAAAGTTCTACCGCGAACTCAATGAGATGGGCGTTTACATCAACGCGCCCGACTGGTACTTCCTCGACGGCACGCACAAGATCGGGCTGGGTTACCGCGAAGTGAACTTTTCCCTGCCGCGCGAGCAGCAGGTGATACTGAACCGTCAGAACATCTACGACGGCACCTGGGAAAAAACGCCCGCCATGGGCTGGGGCTTTGTGCCGCTCACGCAATACCACGGCGGCGGCGCGGACGCCACGCTGGAGCCGCTGAAAGATCACCTGCACGCGTATGAGAACCTCATGATGCAATACTACGGCGCGGGCGTACAGGCCTGTTACCGCGGCCCCCGGCTGTACGATACGGACGAAACAAAAGCCCTCGTGCAGCGCGTGGTGAGCTGGTACAAAAAGTACCGCGACATTCTCAACGCGGACATCATTCACCTCCGCCGCGCCGACGGCCGCGATTGGGACGGTATCCTGCATGCCGATCCGCATGGAAAATACAAAGCTCTTGCCATGCTCTACAACCCGCTCACCACGCCGGTTACACGGGAAATCGCATTGCCGCTGTATTACACCGGTCTCGACAAACAGGCCGGCATCCGCGAAAAAGAAGGCGCGCTCAAAAAATACACGCTCAACCGGCAGTACGAAGCGCTCGTGAAAGTGACCATCCCGGCGCAGGGTTATACCTGGCTGGTGGTGGAATAACGGCTTCCCGCGGGCGGATTCAAAAAACAACAACCACGGTCAAAATCCTACCAGCACCAACGGCGCGCGGCCATTAACTTGTACATCGTTAAAACCTATATGATGAAAAGAAACATCCTTTTGTTGCTACTCTGCATGCTGCTCGGCGCGGACACCTACTCGCAGGGCAAAAAACTGTTCCCGGAAACACCGGCGCAGAAAGAAAAACGCCTGGCCTGGTGGACGCACGACCGCTTCGGCATGTTTATCCATTGGGGCCTGTACGCCCTGCCCGCCCGTCATGAATGGGTGAAGAACAGGGAACAGCTCACCGATTCCGCCTACCAGAAATATTTCGACTACTTCAATCCTGACCTGTACAACCCGCGCGAATGGGCCAAAAAGGCAAAGGCCGCCGGTATGAAGTACGCCGTGATCACCACCAAACACCATGAAGGCTTCTGTCTTTTCGATTCCAAATACACCGACTACAAAGCCACCAACACGCCCATCAAAAAAGACCTTATCAAGGAATGGGTGGAAGCGTTCCGCGCGGAAGGCATTAGGATCGGGTTTTATTATTCGCTGATCGACTGGCATCATCCCGACTTTACGATCGACCGCGTGCATCCGCAGCGCGCGAAAACGGACGCCGAATACGACGCGCTCAACAAAGGAAGGGATATGGCCCGCTACCGCACTTATCTGCACAACCAGGTGCGCGAGCTGCTGACCAATTACGGGAAGATCGACATCCTCTGGCTGGATTTTTCTTATCCCGGCAAACATGGCAAAGGGCATGAGGACTGGGATTCCGAAAAGCTCATCAAAATGGTGCGCCAGCTGCAGCCCGGCATAATCGTCAACGACCGGCTGGACCTGAAAGCCTATGAGGACGGCGGCGATTTTGTAACGCCCGAACAATACAAAGTGGCCGAATGGCCAACCGAAAACGGGAAACGCGTGCCCTGGGAAACCTGCCAGACCTTTTCCGGCTCCTGGGGGTATTACCGCGACGAGAACACCTGGAAAGATGTGAAACAGTTGCTGGTGCTGCTGATCGAATCCGTGAGCAAAGGCGGCAACGTACTGCTGAACGTCGGGCCCACCGCCCGCGGCAAGATCGACGCGCGCGCGCAAAACGCGCTGAAAGGAATGGGAGAGTGGATGGAAGTGAACAGCCGCGCGATCTACGGCTGCACCCAGGCGCCCGATGAATACAAGCGCCCCGACAATACGCTGCTCACCTACAACCCCGAAACCAAAAGACTGTACGTTCACCTGCTCGACTACCCGTTGCAAAACTTTACCCTGCCCGGCTACAAAGGCAAGATCAAGTACGCGCAGTTCCTGCACGACGGCTCCGAGGTCCGCTTCAGCGCGCCGTCCGGTCATGGTTACCGCACCAACGGCCTCGGAGAGAACGACCTGAACCTCAGCCTGCCCGTGATCAAACCCGGTGTGGAAATACCCGTGATAGAACTGATGCTGGCAGATTAATAAATTTGTATTTTGTGAGACGGGCTGTCTCGGAAGTAAGCGGAACGCCTTTTACTTCCGGGCAGCCTTTCCTCTTTAAACGATGCGTATGATCAGAAAATTCCTCGCTTTTTGCCTGCTGGCGGCCGCCGGTGTGGCCATTTACAGCTTTATACCGGCCAAAGCGCCCAAACCCAACGTGGTGATCATTTTTATGGACGACATGGGTTATGGCGACCCTGTCTGTTTTGGCGGCGGTCCTTACCAGACGCCCAACCTCGACCGGATGGCGGCCAACGGCATGCGGTTCACCAACTTTTACGCGGCCCAGGCCGTATGCTCCGCTTCCCGCGCGGGTTTGCTCACGGGCTGTTATCCCAACCGCATCGGCATCGCCAACGCGCTGAGCCCTACCGCGAAGATCGCGCTGAACAACGACGAGGAAACGATCGCCGAAATATTGAAAGACCAGGGCTACGCCACCGGCATGACCGGCAAATGGCACCTCGGCTCCAAACCGCCTTTCCTGCCGCAGCAGGCCGGGTTTGATTCGTACCTCGGGCTGCCGTACTCCAACGACATGTGGCCCGTGCATTACGACGGCGTGCCTTATGCGGACACCTCCCGCAACCACCGCAAAAATTACCCGCCGCTGCCGCTGATAGAAGGCAGCAGCACCAAACGGATCATCCGCACGCTGGAAGACCAGGCCGAACTGACCGGGCTGTACACCGAACGCGCCTGCAATTTTATCCGTGAGAACAAGAACAGGCCGTTTTTCCTTTACCTTGCGCACAGCATGCCGCATGTGCCCATCGCCGTATCTAAAAAATTCAGGGGATCGAGCGGGGCCGGGCTTTTTGGCGATCTCATGCAGGAGCTGGACGCCAGCATCGGGCAGGTGCTGAAAACGCTTGAAGAGAACGGCCTGAGCAAAAACACGCTCGTGATCTTCACCAGCGATAACGGTCCCTGGCTCAACTACGGCAATCATGCCGGCAACACTGCCGGTTTGCGCGAAGGCAAAGGCACCAGCTTTGAAGGCGGCCAGCGCGTGCCCTGCATCATGCAATGGCCGGGGTATATTCCCGCCGGAACAGTGACCAACAAAGTAGCCTCCTCCATCGACGTGCTGCCCACCGTAGCCGCCATCTGCGGCGCGAAGCTGCCCAAAAGAAAGATAGACGGCATCAGCATACTGCCGCTGCTCAAAGGCGAAAAAGACGCGAATCCGCGCGACCATTTCGTGTACTATTACGGCAACAACCAGCTGGAAGCGGTGCGCAAAGGCAAATACAAGCTCGTGTTCCCCCACAAGGCCCGCACTTACAAGCTGAACCTGCCCGGCTACGACGGCTTTCCCGGCGCGCAGCCCAACATCAACGTGCCGAAAGCCCTTTACGACCTCAACAGCGATCCCGGCGAAACGCTGGATGTGCAGGCGAAGTTCCCCGACGTGGTAAAAGACCTCGAGGCGCTGGCGGACAGCTACCGCCAAACCCTCGGCGATGCGCTGACGCAGGTGAAAGGCACGGAGAACCGGGAGCCGGGGAGGGTGAATTGATAACTATAGCGATACCGTAAAATGTCGATTGTAAAAGACAAAAACAGCCGTTTTTTGTCTTTACAATCGACATTTTATTTTAACATTGTTTTAACGCCCCTTACACCGCCGTGACACATACCGGACTGCTAATTGTGGTGAAACATCCATAACGACAAACAAAAATCTGAACGCTTGCCAGTTTTCTTCCCGACAGACTGAACATTCGATTCCCCACGCGTGTAATTCCTGAGTAACCCGGGCCTGTCTTGTTTCTCCCTGACCCCTTCTTCAACCGTATTGCTGAGCTTAAACACGTTACTATGAAACCAGGCTTACTATTGTATTCCATTTTCTTATGGCTATTCCTGCAACCACCTCCCGCTTTCGCGCAGGTCATTACCGTGAAAGGGACCATCACCGGCGCCGACGGAACGCCCATTCCCGGCGTTACCATACAGGTGAAAGGCACTAGCACCGGCACCGTGTCGCAGCCGGACGGCACGTATTCCATCAATGTTCCCGACGCGAACGCCACGCTGCAGTTCTCGTACATCGGGTACGCGCAGCAGGAGATACCGCTGGCGGGGCGCACCACGGTGGACGTCGTGATGGCGTCCTCCGCGTCCGAGCTTGAACAGGTAGTGGTGGTGGGTTACGGCACCCGCCGCAAAAGGGACGTTACCGGTTCCGTGGGGAGCGTGCGCGGCGAGGAGATCACCAAACAGCCGGTGAACACCGCCACGCAAGGCGTGCAGGGCAAGCTCGCGGGCGTGCAGATCATCAGCTCCGGCCAGCCCGGCTCGCAGCCGCAGGTGCGCGTGCGCGGTACGGGCAGCATGCTGGCGGGCGCCGAACCGCTGTACGTGGTGGACGGCATTCTCACCAACGACATCCGCAACATCAATACCGCCGACATCGTGAGCATGGACGTTTTGAAAGACGCTTCCTCCGCCGCCATTTACGGCGTGCGCGGCGCCAACGGCGTGATCATCATCACCACCAAACGAGGGCAGGCCGGTAAAATGGAAGTAAGCTACAACATGAACGTCGGCTGGCGGCAGGCCGCGAATCTCGTGGAAATGGCGAACACAGCGCAATACACCGCCTTTCTCGCCGATGCCGGCCCGCAGGTGACCATCCCCGATTTTGGCGCGGATTCCGACTGGTACGGCGAAGTGCTGCGCAAAGGTTTCCAGCAGACGCATAACATTTCCCTCTCCGGCGGCAGCGAAAAATTCCTGTATTATTTCAACGCCGGTTACCTGACGGACCAGGGCATCGTGCGCAACAACCAGTACGACCGCTTTACCATCCGCTCGAACAACGAGTGGAACATCGTGGAAGAAAAGCTGAAGTTCGTGACCCAGATGTCGTACATGCACAACGAAACGGACTTCGTGCAGCTGGACGATATCTACACCAACACCTACCGCGCCGCGCCGGTGATCCCCATCATGCGCGACGGCAAATACGGCAACACTTCCGCGTTCCAGAACGTGGGCAATCCCATTCTCACGCTCGACAAGATCAACGACGAGATCATGGAGAACCGCCTGCAGGGAACCGCTTACCTCGAATATTCCCCCTGGAAGTGGATCAAACTGCGCTCGAGCATCGGCGTGAACCAGGGCTTCCAGAACAGGCGGAAGTATAACGATAAATACCTCAACGACGAAAGCACTTTCCTGGTGGCCGGCGGCAACCAGCAGCGGCCGGAAAGCCAGCTCACCATCGTAAAGGAACAGGGCACGGAATGGCTCTGGGAAAATACCGCCACCTACCAGCAGCGTTTTGATAAACACGATCTCACCGTGCTCGCGGGTTATACCGCGCAGAAATATGCAGGCGATTACATCGAGGCTTCCCGCAGGAACGTGCCTAACAGCGCGGACCTCTGGTATCTCATCGCCGGCGACCCCAACACGTCCACCAATACTTCCGACGGCGATAAATACGCCCGCACCTCCATACTGGCAAGGGTCAATTACAGTTACGACGACAAATACCTGCTGTCCGCTTCCTTCCGCAACGACGCGTCCTCGCGTTTCCCGTCGGATAACCGCAACGGTTATTTCCCCGCAGTAGGGCTGGGCTGGGTGATCTCGCAGGAAGATTTTATGCAGGACCAGCAAACGTTCAGCTTTCTGAAGCTGCGCGCCAGCTGGGGCCGCATCGGCAATGACAATATCGCTTCCAACCTGTACGTGCTCACGGCCAACTCGGGACTGCTGTATTTTTTCAACGGTACGCCCACGCTGGGCACCAGTCTTTCCGATATCAAAGACCGCAACCTGAAATGGGAAACCACGCAGGAATACGATTTCGGTCTTGAGTTCAGCATGATGGACAGCAGGCTGACGGGGGAAGTGAACTATTATAACAAAGAGACCATCGACGCGCTGGTGACGGTGCGCATCCCCGGTCTGCTGGGCGATCCGGACAACGAGTACACCACCAACGCCGGCTCTTTTGTAAACAGGGGATGGGAATTTACTTTGGGGTGGAAAGACAAAATTTCCGACGGCATCGACTACACCATCGGCGGCAATCTTACGCTCAATCATAACGAAGTGACCGGGCTGAACCAGGGCCAGCCACTGTTCCGCGGCGGTGTGGGCCAGCAGGGCAACGTCACCAAAACGGACAACGGGCAGCCCATCGGCAGCTTCTTTGTGCTGGACGCGGACGGCGTGTTCCAAACCCAGGCGGAGATCGATAATTACGTGAACAAGGACGGGCAAAAGATACAACCCAATGCCGCGCCCGGCGATCTGCGCTATATCGACTGGAGCGGCGACGGGCAGATCAATTCGGATGACCGCGTGTTTGCCGGCAGCTATCAGCCCAAGTTCTATTACGGCATCAACGCGGGGCTCAATTATAAAAACCTTGATTTCAGCGTAGACTTTTACGGCAACGCGGGGAATAAAATCTACAATGGTAAAAAAGCGTTCCGTTACGAGATTACGGACAACATCGAGGCAGGCTACGCGGACAAACGCTGGACGTCCGACCGCCCGTCCACCACAGATCCCCGGGTATTGCTCGGCAACACGCCGGCTTCCGATTATTTTATCGAGTCCGGCACCTTTTTCAGGCTGAACAATATCACGCTGGGTTATACGCTGTCGAAGGCCGCGCTGGAGCGCATCGGCTTTGAAAGGCTGCGGTTGTACCTCACTTCGCAAAACCTTTTCACCATCAAAAAATTCACGGGTTTTTCACCGGAAATGGTGTCCGGCGCCACGAAGCGCGACGGCTTCCTTTCCCTGCAAAACAGCACCAGCCCGCTGGATGCCGGTATAGAACTGTATCCCTATCCCACCACCAAAACTTTCGCGATAGGATTGAACGTAACATTTTAAACGCAGCATCATGAAAAAACTGATCTATATACCCTTTTTATTAACGGCCATGCTGCTGGACACCGGCTGCGGCCGCGATTTTCTCGACATCCCGCCGCAGGGCAGGATAACCGAGGAAGAGATACGCACCAATCCCAACGCGGCCATCGATCTCACCAACGGCGTGTACAACATCATGTGGCTCGGCGGCTTTGGCCCTGACGTGCATGGTCTCCAGTTCATCACCCTCACCAGCATCGTGAGCGACGATGCGGACAAAGGCAGCACCCCGCAGGATTACCAGCCCGCGCTCGACATCGACAACTTCAACTACGGGCCGTCGAACGTGAACGTCGCCAATTTCTGGACAGGTTATTACCAGGCTATCGC
>CBINIO010000041.1:0-14618 GCA_966250725.1 uncultured Chitinophaga sp. | reverse complement strand
TACTGGTATCATGAGGGGCGTCCTGCGTCAGCCCGATGGCTTCCAGCCGCTTGTCGTTGGCCGCATGCCGCTGCAGGGCCAGCAGGCTTTGATTGATGGTGATCTTCCGCAGCCAGGCGCCCAGGTGCTCCACTTTGTGCAGCTTGTCGCGGTGAAGCCATACTTTAATGAATACTTCCTGCACGACTTCCTGCCGGGCATACTCGTTCTTCAATATCTTCATGGCAATGGCCCCGAGAGGCGTGGCCCACATAAGAAATAAGGAGGAAAAAGCCTGCTCGTCGCCCTCCGCTATCCGCAAAAGGAGCGCCGGTTCATCATTATTTAGCGGTTCAGAAGGCACTTATCAATTAGATCCTGGTTTAATATTCTGATTATTTTTTGGAGGCGCAGCAGGATAGCACAACTACGAAAAAATCGTATGCATTAAAGCCTGCCGCGTATGCTGACGGCGGCTTCGGGGCAAAGGTAAAAAGTAAAATGTAATTTCAGCCTGAAATAGTAAATACGATCAGCACGACCCCGATCCCGATCAGCCCGATATAAACATACCTGAAAAAACCCGCGCCTTCCAGGCGGCGGTTAAAATATCTTCCCAAAAAAATAGCGGGCACCACCGCGGGTAAAGTGATGAGAAAATATTTCAGCACCGTCCATCCCAGCAGTCCTTTTATCGCATAACCGATCACGCCGAGCAGGCTGGCCGGTAAAAAATAAGCCTGCAGCGTGGCCCTGAAATGTTTCGGGCTCCATCTCCTGATATTGCCGTACACCACCAGCGGAGGGCCATTCAGCCCGTAAGCCCCGCCCAGCACGCCCGATAAAAAACCGCAGATAAAAAGCCAGGAGCGGCTGTCGTGCGTCAACGCAGGCGTTTTTTTTGCCAGCAGCATATAGGTGCTGTACCCGATGATCAGCAGGCCCAGCCCGGTTTTTACCCAATATTCGTTCCCGTAGATCAATATCAGCAGCCCGATGGGAATACCCAGCACGGCGTAGAGGATCAGCCATTTCGCGCTTTCGATATGTATCTGCCGGTGGTCCTGCACCACCACTACCAGCGCGACAAAAATGGAAATAAGAACGGACAGGGGCACGGCAATATCGAGCGGGATAAAAAGCACGAGCAGCGGAACGGCGACCAGCGACTCGCCGAACCCGAAGGTGGAGCGGACCAGTGTGGCGATAAAGCAGATAACGATTACAAAGAATAGCATAATAACGATGTTTGCGGCGTGCCGGATGCCGGGGTGCAAAAATAGTGAATACCGGGCATTCGAAATCCTGCCGAATTCGCCTTATATTGTCCGTACGTAATACTCTTTACAGATGAAAAATCGTATGTTAAGCATGCTGGCGCTGCTATTCGCGCCGCTGTTATCCTTTTCCCAGGAAAATTTCCGGATCACGCACGGCCCTTACCTGCAAGCCCTCGGCGAAACAGGCGTGAATATCGTATGGACCAGCAACAGGAAGGCCATTGCCTGGGTGGAGATCGCGCCGGCGGACAGCACGCATTTTTACGCCGTAGAGCGGCCCAAAACTTATGCGGCGGCGCATGGCATCAAAACGGAATCCACCGTTCACAACGTGCGGATCAGCGGGCTGAAGCCCGGAACCTCGTACCGTTACAGGGTGTACACGCAGGAGGTGCTAAGCCATCAGAGCTATGTGGTGAAATACGGCAGCATTGCGGCGAGCGCGGTGTTCAGGGCGAAACTGCCGGTGTTCACGACCAACGATACAAAGGCGGGTCACCTGCAGTTTGCCGTTATCAACGACATGCACCAGAAAAACGACGTGATCAGGCAGCTGCTCGGGCAGGTGGACTGGAAAACCAACCAGATGGTTTTCTTTAACGGCGATATGCAGAATAATTCGCGGAGCGAAGAACAGATCTTCAGCTCGTTCATGGATACGGCGGACAGCATTTTCGCCGACCGCATCCCCATGTATTACGCACGGGGCAACCACGAAACGCGCGGCGAGTTCGCGGCGGAATTCCCGCGTTACTTCCCTACCGAAAGCGGCAAGCTGTATTACCTGCTCCGCAGCGGGCCCGTTTGTTTTGTAGTGCTGGATACGGGTGAAGACAAACCGGACTCCGACATCGAATACACCGGCATCGCCGACTACGACGCCTACCGCAGCGAGCAGGCCGCCTGGCTGAAAGAAGCCTTGCAGCGGCCCGAATATACCGAAGCGCCTTACAAGGTGGTGGTCGGGCATATCCCGCCTTTTGGCGGCTGGCATGGCGAAAAGGAAGTGGCGGACAAATTTGTGCCGCTGCTCAACGAGGCCGGCGCGCAGATTATGCTGGCGGCGCATTTGCACAGGAACGTGAAGAAGGCGCCCGAAGCCGGGGCCTGGCGTTTCCCGATACTGGTCAACAGCAATGCGTCCATCATCAAAGCGAAAGCGGACAAGCAGCAGCTGCTGATAGAAGTGTTTAACCTGGAAGGGAAAAAGATCGATGCGGTAACGATATTGCCGTCCAAATAATTTTTCAGGCCGTGCAATGTTTGTACGGCCTGAAAAAAAGGCCCGCCGGCAAAACGCGGCAGGCCTGTATGGTTGGTTGAGATCGGGAAAAAATTTACAGCATATCGAGTATCCCTTCGTTTTCGATGATGATCATTCCCTGCCTGTCCGTGGTGATGCCTTCCTGCAGTTTGTAGGTATACGTCGGCACATGCCCTTCCATTACGGTGGGCAGGAATACAAAACGGACCGAAGGTCTTTCGCGCAGCGCTTCCCCCACTTCAAAAATGTGCGTGGAGATAATGAAGAAACATTCCGCATACCCCGCGAACGCGGCAGTGACGGACAGTGTAGCGTCATACGCGTCTTTTACGTTCGTGCCTTTGAACAGCTCGTCAAAGATGATGAACAGCCGTTTCCCTTCGCTCACTTCTTCCGCCACTTTTTTCACGCGCAGCACTTCCGCATAAAAATGACTGTAGCCTTTATTAAGATCGTCCGGTACGTTCACGGAGGAATAGATACCGTCCAGCACTGAAAATTCCAGCTCCTGCGCCGCCACGGGAAAGCCCATGTGCGCGAGGTACAGCAGGATGCCTGAGGACTTCATCAGCGTGGATTTCCCCGCCATGTTCGCGCCCGTAAGGAACAGCACGTTGCCCTCGCCGCTGAAGCCGAAAGAGTTGGTCACGCCTTTATCCAGCCGCGGATGCCGCACCTCTTTTGCCTGCAGGAAACCGGCACTGCGCGGACGGGCCAGCGCAAAGGAAAAATTCTTTTCCCGCGCCACCGCGCCCACGGCTATGTACACGTCCAGCTCGTAGGTCGCCTTGATGAGCGACTGCAATTGTTCTTTCCAAACGCCGGCCACGAGATAACGCAGCTTTGCCGCCTGCGACTGCGGCAGATCGCGGTTTGCCGGCGCATCCAGGAAAGCGGCGGCCTGCGGGTTGCGCAGCACCTGCGCCGCCTGTTCCGCCCAGCTTGCCCAGGGCGTATCCTTATGCAGCCCCTCTTTTTCCAGACGCCGCAGCAACCCGTCGCATTCGCGCAAGATCAGCAGGCAGGCGCGCAGGCCCTCCTGTTCGCGTTCGTACGTTTCATCGCGCATCAGCCCGGCCATCACCTTGTTCCGCGCCATACGCACGAGCGAGAACGCGAAACTTTGTTCCCTGTTCTCTTCCAGGTAAGTGGCCATCGCGGCGAGCGCATCGTTCTGAAAAGGAAATTCCGCCGCATGGTCGCGGAAATAACGGAACACGCGGCTTCTGGCGTTGATGGCTTCCGCGTCCGTCATCGGGCGGAGGAACATCTGGTCCAGCAGCTGTTCGCCGCCTTTTGTCTTCACACGGTTAAACAGGCTGAATATGGAGTTGCTGTTGTATTTCCCCAGCAGCTGCAGGTCGTCGAGCGTTTGTTTGTCGGCGATAAAACTCATGAGCTTTTCTTTTCTTTTTTTCCGCGGGACAAAATGTCCAGTATCCCTTCGTTGTTGATGATCACCATGCCATGCCGGTCCGCCGTAATGCCTTCCTTCAGCCGGTGCGTGTACACCGGTTTGCCGTTTTCCAGCAAGGTGGGCAGGTACATGAACCGGATGTTGCCGCATTTCTGCTTCAGCTTCTCGCCTGCTTCTATGATGTGCGTGGACACGACGAACATGCAGTTCTTCCGCCGTGCAATGGCCGCCGTTACCGCGATGGTGGCCTCGTACGCGTCTTTCACGTTCGTGCCGCGGAACAGCTCGTCGAAAATGACGAACAGGTATTTGTCACGGCTCAGTTCCCGCGCCACGTTCTTGATGCGCAGCACTTCCGCGTAAAAATGGCTGGCGCCCTGGCTGAGATTGTCAGGCAGGTTGATGGTGGTGAAAATACCGTCCCGCACCGCGAACTCCATCCGGGAAGCCGGTACGGGAAAGCCCATATGCCCCAGGTACATCGCGATGCCGAGCGATTTCATAAAGGTGGATTTACCCGCCATATTGGCGCCGGTCAGAAAAAGCACATTGCCTTCGGGCGTGATCTCCAGCGAATTTTTTACCGGTTTTTCCAAAGAAGGGTGCCAGAAGTTTTCCAGCTTCACCGTTTGCCGTTCGCGCGCAACGGCGTGGGGGAAAGTATATCCACGTTCACGTCCCGTTTTGGCGACGGAAAGGAAAACGTCGGCGAGATAAATGTGATCGAGCAGCCGGCGCAGCTTGTCGCGCGCGCGGAAGCGGAGCAGTTGGTCGTATGCGGAAAGCGTGGCGAAGGAAAATTTCTGTTTCTCCTTTTCGGCCAGCACCGGCTCTAAGGCGGGATGCGCGAGCAGCTTTTCCATCGCGGCAATTTCTTCGCTGTAGGAAATGCCTTCCACTTGCGCGCGGGTACTGTTTACAAAATCGCGCGTCGCCTGCAGGATGCCGAAGAGGCTGGCAACGCCTTTTTCGATGGCTTTGTAAGCCGTATCCGCGGCGATGAGCTGGTTGAATTTCCGCGCGAGGTTATCCTCCTGCCGGCTGAGCTGCGTGCGCTCGTCCGTGTCGGAGAGGTAATGCTCCGCCGCGTCGAACCAGTGGCTTTCGTAGGGGAAACGCACATCGTGCTCCGCAAAATAACGGATCACGGAACTGCGCGCGTTGATCGCCTGCTCGTCGGACAGCGGGCGGCGGAACATGTCTTCCAGCAGCTCCGAGCCGCCTTTGGTGTACGTGCGGTTGAAAAGCGCGTACACGCCGTCGTTGCCTCCCTTGCCAAAAAGATGCAGGTCGTTGATCGTTTGTTTGTCGGTCATCAGGCTCATAACAATCCTTTTATTTTCTCCGGCGGCGGACCAGCAGGATGATGGCGGCCAGCAGCAGGATGCCGGGCCATACCCACATCAGTATCGTTTTGGCGGTTTTCGCGCCGTTCTTCTTCATGTGTATCTGGTTGTCCGTCGGTGCGGGGCGGCTTACGTCCACCGGTACGGTGCCGTACGACAGCCAGTGGAACATCCCCGGGATCAGGTTGAAGTTGGAAGCGCCATAACGGCGGATCGGCGGCGTCATACCGCCGTTGCTGATACAATCCGCGTCGCCCAGCACAACGATGCGCTGCTCCTTTTTTCCCACCTGGCGGCTAAGCCCCATCACGGTCACAAAAGTTCCCTGCCGCTCGCCGGTAGCGGGGTCGAGACTGGCGGAATCGTTCACGAAGTCGATCGTCTGCAGCTCGTTCCAGGTCTTCATCGTATCCCTGCTGGCAATGATCGGGGTGAATGAAAAACCTTTGTCCTCCGCTTTTTCAAGACCGGCCGAGTTGACCATGCCGATCCATTGACCGCGTTTGTCCATGTTGTCGAATATCTCCGCGATCTCTTTCCCTTCTTTTGTCGGCACGCAGATCACCACATTGCCGGCAACGTCCAGCTTGGGCTGCACGAGCTGACCGGGCACGGTTTTGAGGCCGAACTGCGCAATGAAATTCTCCATTACTTCAGAGCCGGGTTTGAGCGCCACCACGAGGTTGCCGCCCGCGGCGATATAGGCGTCCAGCTTTTTGGCGGCGTTTGAATCCGGCGCTTCTTTCAGATCGGCGATCACGATGATGTCCATGTCTTTTGGTATCTGCCTGTCGCCGGAAAGGTCGAGCATCTCCACATCGGAGCCCTGGTTGGTGAGGGCGTAGCGGAAGGTTCTTTCGGAAGAAAAAAGCGTGTAGTCCTTCGCGCGCTCGCCTTCCATCTTGCGGCCGCCCTGCAGGAAGCCGATGCGCGGGAGCTTCATCACCATGCGTTTGAACGCGGCGGTAACTTCCGCTTCGCTGGGGAACTTCAGCATATCGTTGTACAGGCGCAGGAAGGATTTCTGCCCGTTCTCCCTTTCCACTACGCGCACAAAGGTGTTGCCTTCCTCACTAAGATCGATCTGCTTTTTGATCTCTTCAGGTTTCAGGAACATGTCCACGTCGATGTCCAGCACTTCCGCCCGTTTTTTCGCCTGCTCTTCCAGCGGCTGGTCTTTCGGGTCTTTCGGGCTCCTGAACGCAGGCTTCACGGATTTATCGTAATAGTATACGTAACGGAACTTTGTTTCCGGTTTGAAACGGAGGTATTGGGCGAAGCGGTCCTTGTCTTCATTGATCTGCGAAGGCAGACCATTGTACGCTTCGCGGTCCAGCAGGTTCACATAAGTAGTGATGGTAAGCCCGCCGGTCATTTTCCGCACTACGTCCTGGCTGGCAGGCGTGAGCGTGTTCCTTTTTGTTTCGGTGGCGTCGTAATAGCCCATCATCGCCGGGCGGGAAGTAACGTACCCCAGCGCAAGCGCAACGATCAGCACCAGCGAATATTTCCCCCAAACGGACGCGAAGGAAGCATGCGCCCTGCTGGATTGCAGCCGCAGCACGGCAAAGCCGAGGAACAGGCAGATGATGATAAGGAAATACAGCACGTCCTCCGTACAGATCAGCCCCGCGATCATCGTACCGGCACGGCCCGAAATCGACAGCCAATACGTGAGGTCGCGCACGAACTCGATGTCCTGCCATACTTTACCCATATAGTTCAGCAGGCCCAGCAGCACCAGCGTTCCCAGCGCCGCCACTACCTGGTAACCGGTCAGGCACGACATAAAAAGCCCGATGGCGGAGTACGCGCACATCAGCAGGTAAAGGCCCATCAGTCCCGAAAATGCTTCCTGCCAGCTGAAGTTGTCGATCTTGAGGCCGCCCAGCACGACGTACACCAGTAAAATGCCGATCATCACCAGGCTGTACAGCATCATCGCAAAAAATTTCCCCGAAATGATCTGCGAAGAAGTCAATGGCGAAGAGTACAGCAGCTTCACGGAGCCGCTGCTCAGCTCGCGGCTCATCAATCCCATCGTAAGCAAAGGCATGTAGAGATAGAGGTAGCCCTGCACCGCGGGGAACAGCGACAGCTGGCCGCCGAACAGCCCGTAAGTGCCTGCGCCGATGCCGTCCACCAGCTCCTGGTAGCGCACCAGCTCCTGCAGCCTGCCGCTGAATACAAAGCCCGTCTGGAAGGCGAATATCACCAGTATCATCCAGGCGATGGGCGAATAGAATAATGTATAGAGTTCCGCTTTCGCGATCTTATATATTTGTCTCATTTTGACGTGTCTTTTTTTGATGCATTATTTACCGGTCTTCCCGGACAGTCTTGCGAATACCGCGTCGAGCGAGCTTTTTTCCACTACCAGCTCCATCAGTCCCCAGCCGCGTTCCACGCTGGTGGCGGCTATGCGCCGGGTGGTATTTTTGTCGCCGTCGTACCCGAGGCGGAAGCGGTACGGGCCAACCTGCTCCACGGAGCGCACGCCTTCCAGCCGCAGCAGCTCGTCCTCTGCGGGCGGCTCGTCCAGCGAGAGTATCAGGCTGTTCGGCTCGATGTAGTTATCGAACATGTCCATGGTGCCGGAGAATACAAGCTGCCCCTGGTCTATCATCTTGATCTCCTGGCAGGTGGCCTGCACTTCGGAAAGGATGTGCGTGGACAGCAGCACGGAACGGTCTTTCGCGATCTCGCGGATGAGATGGCGCACTTCCACGATCTGGTTGGGATCGAGCCCGTTCGTAGGTTCGTCCAGCACCACGAAGCGCGGGTTGTGCACGATGGCCTGCGCAATGCCCACGCGCTGCTGGTAACCGCCGGAAAGATTGCGCAGCAGGCGGTCGCGGAAGTGCAGCACGCCGCATCTTTCGGCAGCTTCGGCCACGGCTTTTTTCACCTGCGATCTTTCCACGAGGCGAAGGTCCGCGCAATACGTCAGGTATTCTTCCACGGTGAAATCCAGGTGCAGCGGCAGCTTCTGCGGCATAAAGCCGATGTTGCGTTTGGCCGCTACCGGGTTTTTATCCAGGTCGGTACCGTTGATGAACACCTTTCCTTTGGTTTGCTTCAGCACGCCGCAGATGATGTTCATGGTAGTGGATTTACCGGCCCCGTTGGAACCGAGCAGCCCCACCACTCCCTGGCTGCGTATCTCGAAACTTATATCGCGCACCGCCCATTGGGAGGTGTAGCGGTGAGACAGATTTTCAACTTTTACAATGGCGTTTTCCATTCAGTAAGTATTGTTTGCTTTATTGTTTGAAGGCACTACTACAACAACCAACTCCTCCGCTTATACCGGCCTGCACGACGATTAATGATGAAAGGCAAATGCGGCCAACGAACGGCCCGCAGCGGCGAAACAAAAACCCCGATGAAGATCGGGGCATTTGTTTGCTGCTTATGAGTAGACAGTGTTTTCCGGAGTGTGCCGTTCTTGCCGGTCCAGCTGCTGTATGGCGGAAGGAGCTGTAAACGATAAGCCGCCCTCCGGGCTTGCCGGAGAGCGGCCAGGCAGAGGGATCAATAAGTGGCGTTGGCAATGGCCCGCACATCCAGCTGATATTTCTCCATGAAGTGATTCACGAGGATATCGAATTTCTGTTTGATGAGCGGGTAATTGTCCAGGTATGGCGCCATCTGTTCGTCGTTGCGTTGCAGCAGGTGGAATACAAAGGAATTAAGATCGTAGGTTTCCCTGTTATTCCAGAAGTAGTCGCTGGTGAGCCACTCAAAGGGTTTGCCGGTGACGGTATTGTAAGACGAAGGCAGGAAACCTTTCTGGCGGTATGCTTCCAGGTTGTCAGGGTTGGCTGCGTTTACCGGCATGGCCGGTTTCACCGAATAATTGCTCACATTATAGAACTCCGCGGGAATATCGAGGTACCTGTTGGCGATATAATAATTCCACATCGCCTGGACGATCACGTTCTTTTTCGCCAGCTTCTGTTCGGGCGTCATGGTACGGAGGCCGGCGTTCATGCCGCTGAAGGCAACGGACTGGCCGGTTATTTTGAACTCGAAGTTCAGGTATTCCATACCCGGCGGATAACCAAGCCCGCGGTACTGTTTGATGCTGTCCATGATGAATACGCGGTAAGGGATGCCGCCTGCTTTTTTGAAATCTTCCGGCAGGAATTTCAGCCACACCTCGTCCAGCAGCGCCAGCATGTCGCCGGTATATAGCGGGTCGCCCAGCACGGCGGTATCGATCTTGCTGTTGCCGGTGCTGGTGGATTGCGCCCATTCAAAATCCTTCTGCGTAAAATTGTAAAGAAAGTACGAGCCGTAAGTATCGTACAGCTGCTGAATTTTATCGTTCGCTTCTTTCGGCGCCTCGCCCTGCGGCAGCGTGTAATCCGCTTCGATGTCAATCGGCGGGCCGATGGCCACGTCTTTTTTGCAGGCGGCGAAAAACAGGCTGCCGGCAAAAACGAGGAGGAAGATATGTTTCATATGAATGCGTGTCATGCGTTAAAAATTTAATGTCCTACCCTGTCAGGCATGTTCGCGGAAGGGTTTTGCGAGAGCGCGGGATTGCGCAGCATCAGCCCCGTCGGGAACGGCAGCGTGTACGCGGGGTCTTTTTCCTCCAGCGTATATTGCAGGATGCTCTCCGTAACCTCGTGCTGGTAACGGTGCGTGATGGCGGGCCTGCCGTAACGGCGCAGGTCGAACCAGCGGAAACCTTCATAACAGAACTCCTTGCGGCGCTCGTCGCGGATCTCCTGCAGCAGCACAGCCTTGTCGCTGATGCTCGTGTCCGCATAACCGATAATCCGGCGGCGGCGCATGTCGTTGAGGTCTTTCAGCGCATCGCCCGTCCTGTTCAGCTGCACATACGCTTCCGCGCGGTTCAGCAGCGCTTCGGAGGCGCGCACGGCCTGCACGATCTCTGTGGGGCCGTTGGTGAGGAATTTGTCCAGCAGCGGCGTACCGGAACCCTGCACAAGAAAGCCGTATTTCAGCCGGATGTCGTTTTCGCTGAAAGTGGCGCGGAACTGCGGCGCGGGTATGTAAGCGGACTGGTTCACCTGGTAAGTGCCGCCGTACATCCACTCCACTTCCGCATTGTCGTAGTTGATCCATTTGCCGGTAGTGATGCCGGTGAGATCGGTTACCAGCGCGCCCTGATTAAAGGCTTTGTCGGCCTCGGCGATCGCTTCTTCCCAATTGTCCATATGCAGGTATACGCGCGACAGCAGGATGTGAATGGCGGGCTGGTTCACGTGGAAGTCCTTGCGCACGATGGGCAGCGGGTCCATCAGCCGCGCGGCTTCCAGCAGGTCTTTCATTACGGCGTCGTACACTTCCCGCACGGTGTTTCGCGGCGGGAAATCATCGTCTACGGTGGAGCTGAGCTTCAGCGGCACGCCGGGACCTTCGGGGTTTTGATTGTAAGGATCGCCATACAGATTTACCAGCGTGAAATAATGGAGCGCCCGCACGGCGAACGCTTCCGCCTTTACGCGGTCTTTTTCCTGCTGCGTGCCGATGGCATCGTCAATATGGTCCAGCACGGCGTTGCAGCCTTTGATGCGCTGGTATATTTTGTAATACGGCGTGTTGGGCACCAGCTCGCCGATGCGGTCGCCAAGACCGTTCACTTCGGCCTGCCGCGGCTGCCAGGTATAGTTGAGGTAATGCGTTATTACCGGGGGCGTGCCTACGATGGGGTAACCGGACGCTACGCCGTATTCAACGAACAGGTCCACATCATCGTCCATCAGGTAGATAAAGTTCGCCGGCTGGTCCAGGCCCGGGTAGCCGGAGCCCAGCAGCAGCTCGCGGAAATCCACTACAGTGCTCGGGATCACGTCGCTCTGCGATTTTTCCTCCAGGAACTTGGAGCACCCGCCCAGCGCGAGGGCGGCCGCGATCGTCGGTATTGCTAAAAACTTGTATTTCATGCGCGTCATTGTTAGAAGGTCATGTTAAATGATACGGAAGTAACCCGGCGTGCTGGCCAGCCCGCGGTTTCAGGATCATACCCTCTCCATGCCTTGTCGAAGGCGATGAAAAAAGGATTGGTGAGGCTGAAGGAAGAAGACAGGTTCCTGATGTGCAGCGTTCTCAGCACGGACGGGCCGAACTGGTAATTGAGCGACAGCTGCCGGCAACGGATAAAGTCGGCGTTCGCCACCATGATGTCTGATGCGTTGTACAGGTCGTACGGCGAAGCGTTCTTCGGGTTCAGCAGCGGCAGGTATATTTCAAACCGGCGCGGGTTGCCCGGCGGAACGGCGGGAATGTTGGTGTATTGCTCGTCGCCCGGCTGTTTCCAGCGGTCGTTCAGCACGCGCGGAGCGTTCTGCTCGGGCGTGGGCGCGCCGGACGCATTGTAATACACGGGCAGGCGTTTGTCCGCGCCAAAAGCCACGGCGAACATCACCTGGAGCGAAAGGCGTTTGTAACGCAGCGAAGTGCTTAGGCCGCCTGTAAAGTCGGGCTCCAGCTTGCCGGTTTCCACCAAAAAGTTCGTATAGTCATCGGACAGCTTCCCGTCCATAAAATTGAACATCGGCACGCCGTTCACGTGGCTGAGACCGGCGAAGGAGTACGAATAGAAGGTGGAATACGGGCGGCCGTTGAGCACGGCGGTACCGTTCAGGTAATCCTCCAGCAGGTTGATCTTCTGGTTGTCCCTGATCACGTTGCGCGTGCGGCCGCTGTTCACGGCCAGCTGCCAGGTAAAGTTCTTCGTGCGCACGGGTATCACGTTCACGATAAAATCATAGCCGTAGTTCTCCATCTCCGAACCGAACACGATCGCCGCGTCCATCCCGTTCTCCGGCGGTACCTGCCGCGGGGACAGCACATTGCTCACCTTCCTGAAATAGTTGGCGGTGGCGCTTACCCTTCCGTTGAACAGCGAAATGTCCGCGCCGAGATTCCAGGTCCTTGTTTTTTCCCAACCCAGGTCCAGGTACGGCAGCGATTTGATGTTGAGGATGTATTGATTGTAAAGGTTGCTCAGCCCGCCGTCCGTCGCGATAAGGTAAGGCGACACTTCTTCCACCGCATTCCCCTGGTAGCCGTAAGTGGCGGAAAGGTCGAGGTTGTTGAGCCAGGCCACGTCGCGGAACCATTTTTCGTTCGCCATGCGCCATTTGCCGCCGACGGACCAGGTGGGCTGGAAACGTTTGTTCTTATCCTGCCCGAAACGGTTGGAAGCGTCCAGCCGCGCGTTGAAGTTGAACACGTAACGCTGGTTGAAACCGTAGAACGCGGAAACGTATTCGCTCAGGTAATTGCTTTCCTGGTTCACGATATGCGAGTTCGCGCGCATGGCCTCATGCAGGTCTTCCGCAGAGCCGTTGTTGATCAGCACGGGTTTCTGCGGGATGGGCGCAAAGGTTTCCCCGCGGTAGCGCAGGTAGCCGTAGCGGGTGGAGAGGTTGCTTTCCATCTGAGAGGAACGCGCTTCGATACCGCCCTGCACGGTTACGGAATGCACTTTGTTGAAAGTGCGGTTGTACACGAGGCTGTTGCGGAAAGTATAACTTTTGCTGGTGGAGCTTTGCTGCGCCAGCAGGCCGCCGAAGGGAATGCGGCTGCTTTTTTCCTCGGCGGAGTTGGAAGGCACGCTGCCAAATTCATAGCCGCGCTCGTTGGTAATGTACCACGACAGTTCCGTAGCGTAAGATTTCTGCCCCGCGGTAGCGGAAGAATAAGACAGCAGGCCCTGGTATTCCAGCCCTTTCGCCAGTTTCAGCCGGATGTCGGCCGTGGTGCTGAGCGTGCTGTTCGTATTACGGTTGCCGGTGTTCTCTATTTCGTTCTGCACGTTGTAGAGATAGCTGCTTTTACCGGGGATGGCCGTACTGGTCGTACCGCGTTTTTCGTGGTAGAACAGCGTGCCGTCCTCATTGTACATCGGGATGGTGCGGGAAGTTTTGTAAGCGTAATCGAAGGGGTTCACGCCGTAGGCGAAACCATCGTTGTTCTGCACGCTTCCGTTCAGCAGCAGGTTCACCGTAAGCCGGTCGCCCAGGCGCAGCGTGGTGTTGGAAGACGCGGAAAAATTATTCACGTTGTTCCCTTTCGCTTCGCCGATCTGCTTTTGCATGTTCAGCGAGGTGCGGTTCAGCAGCTTTTCGTTGCCGCCGGAAATGCTCAGGCTGTGGTTCTGGCTGAAAGCGTTGCGGAAGAGGTGTTTGAACCAGTCGGTATTCTGGTTTTCCAGCTTGCGGAACCCTTCCTCGTATTCTTCGTAGCTGATCTCCTTGTTCTGCAGCTGCTGCACGAGCCCGCCGTAACCGACGGGCAATACGTTGTAGGTATAGGAATCGCGGCCTTCGTACACTTCTTTGGAGAAGCGCATCAGCTCCTGGGAGTTCATGAGGTCGTAATTTGCATAAGTGGGGCGCGTGCCGAGGGAAAGGCTGGTGTTGTAGGAAACGGCGATCTGCCCCGGGCGTCCTTTTTTGGTGGTGAGCACGATCACGCCGTTGGCCGCCTGCGAGCCGTAGATGGCCGTTGCGGACGCGTCTTTCAGCACGGTGATCGTCTCGATATCGTTCGGGTTAAGCCAGGAAATGGCGTTGGAAGCGATGAGCCGCAGGTCGCCGAGATCGCCCGCCAGGCTGCCGCTGTTGGGCGGCAAAGGCAGCGGGTTGCGCTGGATGATGCCGTCCACCACCCATACCGGCTCCTGGTTCCCCAGGATGGTAGAGGTGCCGCGGATGCGGATCTTGGGCGTTGCGCCCACCTGGCCGGATTGCACCATCACGCTCATGCCGGGCACTACGCCCTGCAGCATCTGGTCGATGCTGGTTTCGCCGGCGATCCTGATATCGTCCGCGCGCACGCTGTACACGGCGCCTACATAATTGCTTTTGCTGACGCTGGCGTAACCGTTCACCACCACGTCGTTGATGGAAAGGTCGCGGTGGCGCATGGTGAGCGAAAGCACGGGCGCATTGCTTTCGGAGGATTTCAGCAGGCCGGCCTGTTCGCGTTTAACGGCGAAGGCGATAAACCCGTTCTCCGTTCTGCGGAAGCCGACTTCCACGGATTCATAACCCAGCATGGAGAATATGACCACCGCGTTATCGGGGATATTTACCAGCGAGAAGTTGCCGTTGGCCGCGGAAATAGTGCCCACGGTGGTATTTTTTACGCGGATGGAAACGCCCGGCAAGGGTTCGCCCGAGACCGAGCGGATGGTGCCGCTGGCGGAACCGGGCGGCGGAAGCGGTTGTTCCTCCTTTATTTCCCTGCGCGACACTACGATGGTTTTGCCCCTGATCAGGTAGGTAACGGGCAGGTCTCTCAGCACGAGGTCCATCAGCTCGCCCAGCGGCATATCCGTTACGGAC
>CBINIO010000040.1:0-14728 GCA_966250725.1 uncultured Chitinophaga sp. | reverse complement strand
TTCCCGAATCCGAGGATTTCCAGTTTCCCGTATTCATTCTTCCTTCCTGCGATGGCTGCTATCTTCGTGGTGCCGATATCCAGGCCTACAATGATGGGAGCTTCCTGATTCATGGTTCTTTATTGTTTTTAGTTGCGATTACGTTTATTAGGTTTCGTATACACTGCTTTCGGCTTCGGCCCGGCTTTCCGGGGCGGCGCTTTGGCAGCGGGTCTGGAAGCGGGTTTCACCGGCTTTGCGGCTGGTTTTGCCGCCGGCTTGCCCGCTGGTTGGGGGTTCGTTGCGGCCGCCGGTGGGGCCAGGTCCGCATCCATCGTTACGTCGGCGATAGATGAGTCACGGTACATCGGCGGCGGGGGCGCGCTCTTTCCATCCCTTCTTGTTCCGATCACTTCTTCACGATACGCGATGTTTATTCTTGAATAGGTGTTCCAGCCTGCCTTGCTCAAACCTTCGCGGTAGAATATCAGCAGTTTGGAAAACTTGGTGTCAATGTCCGTCCCGTCGCCGAACACGATCACGTGATCGCCGAGCTTGGGGGTGATCTCGAACTTCCGGTCGCCGGTGATGCTTACCTGTTCCACCTGCGCGTTCCAGAAAGTGTCCGCCAGGATATATTGGGCCATGGCGCCGATCTGCGTGTACAGCAGGCTGTCTTCTTTCCGCAGCCGCACCGCGTCAGTAGGGAAGCCGGTGAACACGGGCACCCGCGCGGAAAAGCGGTCGGATACCGGGATGCGTTCGCCCTGCTCGTCCAGGTAAAAGCTGTTGCCGGAAAAGGTGAACACTCTCGCCACCGGTTCGCGCTGCACGACGTTCACATTGAGAACGTCTTTATTGTCCAGGTAAAGTTCAGCGGAACGCACCCAGGGATCTTTTTCCACCGTGCGCTCGAGCTGCGCGATGTTGATCCGCCGGATGGGAATGCCCACCGGGTTCTCGCTTTCATCGGCTATGATCAGCTGTTTGATGTCGTTCTCGTCGATAAAGGCGTTTTTGTCGTCGCCGCTGAGGGTGACGTGGATGCCTTTGCATTTTTCGTTTTCCTTGTCGCGCACCGCGGCCGCCAACAGCACGCCAAAGCCCGTGAGCGCAACGCTCCAGAGAAGCGTGACGCCGATGCGTATGAAGGCTGTTTTTGTTTTCGGTTGCATGTTCTTAAAAAAAACGGTTTATCAGTTTAATATTCCGGTCAGCGGTTCGCGCAGCAGGTCGATGTCTCCCGCGCCGGCCGTGATCAATAATTCAACAGGATGTTCGCGTATCCAGTCCGGCACTGCGTCCCTTTCCAGGATGAATACTTCCGGTCCTTCGATCTTCGCCGCGATCATTTCGCTGGTAACGCCTTCTATCGGCAGTTCCCGCGCGGGATAGATAGGCAGCAGTATCACTTCGTCGGCCAGCGACAGGGCTTCCCCGAAGCCTTCCGCAAAATCGCGGGTGCGGGTAAAAAGATGCGGCTGGAAAATAACGGTACATTTTTTACCGCTGAACAGCGTTTTGGCGCTGGTAATAAGCGCCCGCAGCTCTTCCGGGTGATGCGCGTAATCGTCTATATAAATAACGCGGTCGTTTTTAACGAGGTAGTCGAACCGGCGGCGGATGCCTTTGAAGTCCGCCACGGCCTCCCTGATCTTTTCGTTGGCTATGCCGAGCAGGTGCGCCACGCCGATGGCCGCCACCGCGTTTTCCACGTTGTGCATGCCGCCGATATGCAGTTTCACGTTATCGATCATCCAGTCCTGCTGCACCACGTCGAATTCGTAACCGCCGTTTTCCATACGGATGTTGGCGGCGTAAATGTCCGCCGCATCGTTCTGCAGGCTGTACGAAAGTTCGTTGTCGCCTTGCAGCTCCGCGCCGCGATGCATACCGTGCCTTGCCAGCAAAGTGCCGTTGGGCTTGATGTTGCGCGTATATTGAATAAACGCCTCTTCCACTTCCTGCGCGGTGCCGTAAATGTCCAGGTGGTCCGGGTCCATGGCGGTGAGCACGGCGATATCCGGGCTCAGCTTCAGGAAAGAGCGGTCGTATTCGTCCGCTTCTATCACCGCCACCGGCTTTTCGCTGCTCCAGAAATTTTTACCGTAGTTGGAGCTGATGCCGCCGAGGAAGGCGTTGCAGCCGTATCCCGCATGCCGCAGCAGGTGCGCGATCATGGTGCTCACAGTGGTTTTGCCGTGTGTGCCGGCCACCGTGATGGAAAACAGCTCGCGGGTGATCTCCTGCAATACGTCGCTGCGTTTCACCACTTCGTAATTGTTCTCGCGGAAGAAAACCAGCTCTTTATGCCCCGCGGGAATGGCGGGCGTGTACACTACCAGGTCAGCCGCACGGTCGATGAGCGCGAGGTCTTCCGTATAATGGATACGGATGCCTTCGGCTTCGAGCTGCCGCGTAAGCTGCGTGGAGGTACGGTCATAACCGCTCACCGCCACGCCCTTCTCGTTGAAGAAGCGGGCAATGGCGCTCATCCCGATGCCGCCGATGCCTACAAAGTAGATCCTGTGTATGTTCTTTAACTCCATTCCGGGGATAAATATTTATTCTTTGATCAGTCCGAGCACGGCCCGGGCGATCGTCATATCAGCACTGGCATTGCCCAGCGGGGCAATGTTCTTTTCCAGTTTTTCCATCAGCGCCTTGTTCTGCACGAGGCTCAGCGCTTCGTTCGCCAGCTTGCCGAACGCTTCGCCGTCTTTGATCATCAGCGCGGCCTGTTTGTGCACGAGGCTCAGCGCGTTCTGCGTTTGATGATCCTCTGCGGCGAACGGGTAGGGCACGAAGATGGACGGCTTTTTCACCACGCAAAGCTCGGCGATGGCCAGGGCCCCCGCGCGGGAGATAACGGCGTCCGCGGCTTTGTACGCGAAGTCCATCACATTGATGAAGTCGTGCACTTTCACATGCGTGGCGAAAGGCGCGGCGGCCGCTTTTGCCTGTTCGTAAAACAGCTTGCCGGTTTGCCAGATCAGCTGCACGTCCCTGTTCACAAATTCGGCGAGGTGCGGCAGCAGCGCTTCGTTGATCGACCTGGCGCCAAGACTCCCGCCTACGGCGAACAGCACCGGCTTGCCGGGCATCAGCCCGAAGTGGCTCAGCGCCTCGTCTTTAGTGACCGCGCTTTGCGTGATCGACCCGCGAACGGGATTGCCGGTGTAGAGCAGCTTTTCAGCGGGGAAAAACTTTTCCATGCCTTTATAACCCGTGCATATTTTGTCAGCCTTTCGGCCGAGTATCTTGTTGCTTTTGCCGGCCCAGGAATTTTGTTCCTGTATCAGCGTGGGAATGCCCCTTCGCTGCGCCTGGCGCAATATGGGAAAGCTGGCATACCCGCCCACGCCCACGGCCACGTCCGGCCGGAACCGGTTGAGCACGCTTTTGGCCTGGTTCAGGCTTTTCAGCAGCTTGAACGGCAGCAGCAGGTTCTTCAGCATATTGCTGCGGTTGAAGCCCGCTATTTCCAGCCCTTCGATGGGGTAACCCGCCTGCGGCACTTTTTCCATTTCCATTTTACCCTTCGCGCCTACGAACAGGATATCGATATCCGGCTCCATTTTGCGGAGGGCATTGGCAATGGCTATGGCGGGGAAGATATGGCCTCCCGTACCGCCGCCTGCTATGATCACTTTATGCGCCATTCAAAAATATTATTCCTTTATGCGGCCGCCGCGGGATTGGTAACCTCCCGCTTCAGGCCTATTTCTTCAACATTTCTCGAAACGCTCAATATGATGCCGATGGACAGGCTCGTGAATATCACCGAGGAACCGCCCATGCTCACCAGCGGAAGGGTCAAACCCGTTACCGGCAGCAGGTGCACGTTCACCGCCATATGCATCAATGCCTGTATCACCAGCGTAACGCTCAGGCCCAGGGCCAGGAACGCGCCGAATGCGTACGGGCAGTTCTTAAAAATTCTTATACTTCGCAAGAGCAGGATCAGGTATGCCGCCAACACTAAAAAGGCGCCAAAGATACCATACTCTTCAAGAATAATCGCATAAATAAAATCCGAATAAGGGTGCGGCAAAAAATTTCTTGCCGTACTGTTACCCGGGCCTTTTCCAAGGAAGCCGCCGCTCGCGATCGCGATGTTGGCCTGCTGCACCTGGTAAGGAATATCGCTTTCCTCGTCGCTGAAAAAACTTTCGATACGGTTCTTCCAGGTTTCGGTACGCCCTTCAAAAGTGGTGACCTGCGCGATGAGGAACATCAGCAATACCAGCATCAGCACCGCGCCGACCATCCCCATCAGGAACTTCAGCGGCACGCGGCCAATAAAACAAAGCAGCATGCAGCTGGAACCCAGCAGCAGCGCGGTACTCATGTTCGCCGGCATGATCAGCCCGCAGATGATGCCCACGGGCACGATGATCGGCAGGAAGCCTTTTTTGAAGTCCGTGATCACCCCCTGCTTGCGGCTCAGCTGCCGCGATACGTACATGAACAGCGCGAGCTTCGCAATGTCCGATGTCTGGAACGTAAGGTTGATCACCGGCAGCCTGATCCAGCGGCTGGCATCGTTCAGGTTGGAGCCGAACACCAGCGTGTACAGCAGCAGCGGCACCGATATCAGGAATCCGATCTGCGCCACGCGGGAATAGATCGTATAATTCACGCGGTGCGCGAAATAAATGATCAGGATACCCAGCACGAGCACCAGCAGCTGCTTGAACAGGTAGTATTCCGTATGCCCGCTGTATACGCGGTATGCCAAAGAGCCGGTCGAACTGTACACTGCCAACAAACTCACTGCAGACAGGAAGAACACGATCGTCCAGATCACCTTGTCACCTTTCGTCCTTTGAAGTAAGTTGTTCACGTTGTTCGTTTAAAAAGTTAAAGTTCTCTCACTGCCTCCTTGAACTGGCGGCCCCGCTCCTCATAATTTTTGAAGAGGTCGAAGCTGGCGCAGGCGGGGGAGAGCAATACCACGTCGCCTTTGCTGGACAGCTGGAAGGCGGCCGCTACGGCGTCTTTCATGTTGTCCGTGTTCACCATCACTTCCATGTCTTTGGAAAGGGCTTCGTGTATCGGCCGGTTGTCTACCCCGAGGCAAACGATGGCTTTTACCTTTTCCCTGACCAGGTCGCGGATGGCGCTGTAATCGTTCCCTTTGTCCACACCGCCCATGATGAGTATCACGGGGCGTTCCATGCTTTCCAGCGCGAACCATACGGAGTTCACGTTGGTCGCTTTGCTGTCGTTGATAAAGTCCACCCCACGCACGGTTGCTACGTATTCCATCCGGTGCTCCAGGCTTGAGAAAGTGCTGAGGCTTTCGCGGATCTTTTCTTTCCGTATATCCATGGTGCGGCCTGCTATGCCTGCTGCCATCGAATTGTACAAGTTATGTTTACCTTTTAATGCCAGGTCGTACATAGACATAATTACCGGTTCATCCTTCACCTGAATGTTCACCTGGTCGTTTGCTATAAATCCTCCTTCGTTCAATGGTTCCATAATGCTAAAAGGTATTGGTTCTGAAAAAATAGGTTTCGTCGATAAGTATTTCCTGATCTCAGGATCGTCTTTACAATAAATAAAATAATCTTCTTTCGTCTGGTTCATGGCGATGCGGAATTTCGACGCCGCATAGTTCTCCATTTTATAATCATAGCGGTCCAGGTGGTCGGGCGTGATGTTCAGCAGAATTGCGACGTTCGGCTTGAACTCCACGATATCGTCCAGCTGGAAGCTGCTGACCTCGATGATGTAATAATCCGCAGGTTCCAGCGCCACCTGTTTCGCGTAGCTGACCCCGATATTGCCCACCAGCGCGGCGTTAAGGCCGGCGGTGCGGAATATGTGGTGGGTGAGCGCGGTGGTGGTGCTTTTCCCGTTGCTTCCCGTGATGGCAATGATCTTTTTATCCTTGCTGAAACGCCAGGCCAGCTCTATCTCCGATATCACCGGCACGCCGCGTTCCCGCACTTTTTTCATCAGCTCGCTTTTTTCCGGTATGCCCGGGCTCTTCACGATCTCGTCCGCTCCAAGTATGATGTCCCAGGAATGGTGGCCTTCCTCGAAAGGGATCTGGTTCACCGCCAGCTCCTGTTTATAAATGTCCTTTATCTGCCCGCCGTCTGACACGAACACGTCGAACCCCTGTTTTTTGCCCAGCAGGGCCGCGCCAATTCCGCTTTCTCCGGCTCCGAGTATTACGAGTCGCATTATCTCATTTTTAAGGTGGCGATGGCGAATACGACGCACATCACGGTCACGATCCAGAAGCGCACGGCTATTTTGCTTTCGTGGTGATGGTGCAGCGGGCTCATGAGGAACACGCGGCGGCCGTCACCGTATTTTTTCTTTGTGTATTTGAAATAGGTTACCTGTATCACCACGCTCAGGTTCTCCACGAAGAACACGCCGCAGATGATGGGCAGCAGCAGCTCTTTCCGCACGATGATCGCCAGCGAAGCGATGATGCCGCCGAGGGCGAGGCTGCCGGTATCGCCCATGAACACCTGCGCGGGGTACGCGTTGTACCACAAAAAGCCCACGCATGCGCCCACGAACGCGGCGATGAAAATGGACAGCTCGCCGAGGTTCGGGATATACATGATGTTCAGGTATTCCGCGAACTGGATATTGCCGCTCACATACGCGAATATGCCCAGCCCGACCCCGATCACCGCCGACACGCCCGTTGCCAGCCCGTCCAGTCCGTCCGTGAGATTGGCGCCGTTGCTGACGGCCACGATGATCACGATCACGATCAGGATGTACAGGAGGTAAGTATATTTTTCCGCGCCGGGTATCCACGAGATCAGCTTGGAATAGTTGAACTCGTGGTTTTTGACGAAAGGAATGGTGGTGATGGGCGTTTTTACGTCCACGAACTTGCTGCCGTCTTCGGTAATACGTTCGGTGCTGCTGATCACCCTTTCGTAGGGGGCCAGCTTTTTGCCGGTCATTACCTCGCGCGACATTACCACGTTGTCGTTGAAATACAGCGTGGTGCCGATGATCAGGCCCAGCCCTATCTGGCCGAGTATTTTGAAACGGCCGGCCAGTCCTTCCTTATTCTTTTTGAATACCTTGATATAATCGTCGATGAACCCGATGAGGCCGAGCCAGATGGTGGACAGCAGGATCAGGAGGATATACACGTTCATTACCCTGGCAAACAGCAGGGTAGGGATCACCATCGCGGAAAGGATGATGAGGCCGCCCATGGTGGGAGTGCCTTTTTTGGAATGTTCGCCGGCCAGGCCCAGGTCGCGGATCACTTCCCCGATCTGTTTGCGCTGCAGGTATTTTACGATGCGCTTGCCCAGCAGTAAAGAGATCACGAGGGAAAGCAGCAGCGCCATGGTCACGCGGAACGTGATATATTGCCACAGCCCGGTGCCGGTGTAGTCAAATTCAGTTTTGAGATAATTAAATAGATAGTACAACATATTGACTGATCGTGATCTGATTATTTTTCTAAAAGTTCCAGTACTTCGGCTAATACCTGTTTATCGTCGAAAGGGTGTTTCACTCCCTTTATTTCCTGGTATTTCTCATGGCCTTTACCGGCGATGAGAATGATGTCTTCCTGCTGCGCGAAACCCACGGCCGTTTTGATGGCTTCTTTGCGGTCGGCGATGGACAATGTTTTTTTGTGCTGGTGCACGGCCACGCCCGCTTCCATTTCGCGGATGATCTCCTGCGGGTCTTCCGAGCGCGGATTGTCGGAGGTGAATATCACGCGGTCGCTGTGCTCCGCGGCCACCTGGCCCATCACGGGGCGTTTGGCCCTGTCGCGGTCGCCGCCGCAGCCTACCACGGTGATGATCTGCTCGTGGCCTTCGCGGAGATTTTTGATGGTGGCCAGCACGTTCAGCAGCGCGTCCGGCGTGTGGGCGTAATCCACGATGCCGATCACGCGCAGCTTTTTTGAAACGATGTAATCGAAACGGCCTTCGGCGCCCTGCACGTCGCTGAGCGCGGCGAGCACTTCGTCTTTATCTTTTCCCAGCAGCACGGCTGCGCCGTATACCGCCATGAGATTGTATGCGTTGAATTCGCCGATGAGGCGGAAATGCACTTCGCGGTCGCCTATCAGCATGATGAGACCGGTGAGGTTGTTCTCGAGGATCTTGCCTTTGAAGTCGGCCATCGTGCGCAAGCTGTACGTGGCTTTGCGCGCTTTGGTGTTCTGCAGCATCACGTTGCCGCGTTTGTCGTCCAGGTTGGTGAGCGCGAAGGCGCCGGCGGGCAGCCCGTCAAAAAACGCTTTTTTCACCCGGATGTATTCGTCGAACGTTTTGTGATAATCGAGATGATCGTGGGTGATGTTGGAAAACACGCCGCCCGCGAACTTCAATCCCGCGATCCTTTGCTGGTGCACGGCGTGGGAGCTTACTTCCATAAAGGCGTAATCGCAGCCCTGCGCCACCATGTCCGCCAGCAGGGCGTTGAGGTGAATGGGGTCGGGGGTGGTGTGCGTGGCGGGAACAATGCGTTCGCCGACCTGGTTCTGCACGGTGCTGAGCAAGCCGCAGGTATGGCCCAGGCGGGTGAAGAGCCTGAACAGCAGCGTGGCGATGGTGGTTTTGCCGTTGGTGCCGGTGATGCCCACGAGCTTCAGCTTATGCGAAGGGTTGTCGTAGAAGTTGCCTGCCAGCACGCCCGCTGCCTGGTGGCTGTTGGGCACCTGCACGTAACATACGTCCGGCGAAGTGGTGGGCGGAACGGTTTCGCAAACGACGGCCGCCGCGCCCTGGGCGATGGCTTTGGAAATGAAGTCGTGGCCGTCTGCCGCGAGGCCGCGGATGGCAATGAAAACATCGCCCGGCTTTACCTGCCGGGAATCGATATGCAGGGCATGCACGGCAATGTCGTTGTTGCCGAGCACCTGCCCGATGTTTACATTGTATAATATGTCCCGCAGCGTTTTCATTACTTCTTTTCCGTCTTTTTTATTTGCGTAATGGGGTCTTCGACCTCATTAGTTCTTATCCGTCTTTTTTATGTCTAATGGGGTCTTCGACCTCATTACTCGTTGTCCGTCTTTTTTATTTGCGTAATGGGGTCTTGCGACCTCATTAGTTCTTGTTCGTCTTTTTTATATATCTAATGGGGTCTTCGACCTCATTAGTTCTTATCCGTCTTTTATCAACCCAACTCAATAACGATCGTCTGTTCCTTCCCGATAGCGGCGCCTCCCGGGAGCGACTGCGCGGTTACTTTGCCGGCGCCTTTGATCACCACGCGCAAACCGGCGTTTTCCAGCAGGTAGAGCGCGTCTTTCAGCCCCATGCCTTTTACGTTCGGCACGGTGCCCGCCGCATTTTTGACCGGCTCGAAATTCAGCTTGCCGCCTTCCACCGAACCGCTCACCCAGCTGGAGCCGGAAAGGCTCCCCTGCCAGGGCAGGTCAAGCGCGGCCGCAACGCTGCGCCATTCGCTGCCTTTACCGTTCTTGATCGCCATGAGCGTATCAAGCCCGCGGGCTTCGTGCACCGGCAGCGGCTTTTGCACGGCCAGCGCGTATAATTTGTCCGACACTTCGCGGAACACCGGGCCGGCCACGGAGCCGCCGTAGAATTTGGCCGCGTGCGGTTTGTTCTTGATCACCACCACGCAGGTGTATTGCGGATCGTCCGCCGGGAAATAACCCGCAAAGGACGACTGGTAGATCTTGTCGGCATAGCCGCGGTTGCCGTTGGCCACCAGCGCGGTGCCGGTTTTACCGGCGATGCGGTAATAAGGCGTCTGTAGCTTGGAGGCGGTACCGTTCAGCACCACGCCTTCCAGCATGTCCTGCAGTTGGCGCAGGGTGCGGGACGAGCAGATGCTGTCCATCACCACCACCGGCTCGAATGTTTTCACCGGTTCGCCGTATTCCATGATGCTGTTCACGAGGTAAGGCTTCATCATCTTCCCGTCGTTCGCCACGGCGTTGTACAGCATGGCGGTTTGCAGCGGGCTTTGCAGCACTTCGTAGCCGAACGCCATCCAGGGCAGGGTTACGGCGCTCCAGCTTTTGTTGGCCGTGGTCTTGATGCGCGGTGTGCCTTCGCCCACGAGGTCGATGCCGGTAGGCTGGTCCAGGTGCAGCTTTTTGAGATGCGCGGAAAAGGCGTCCGGGTCTTTGGAATAATATTGGTACGCCAGCTTGGCCATGCCTACGTTGGAGCTGCGCTCGAACGCTTTTTTGACGGTGACGGTGGTGAAGTGGTGCGGCTCGGAATCGTACACTACGCGTCGGTTGATGGGCCAGCGGCCGTAGTTGAGGTCTACCATCGAATTGGGCGTTACATACCCGTCTTCCAGCAAAGCCAGCATGGTGGCCAGCTTGAAGGTGGAACCCGGTTCGCCGACGTGCAGGGCGTAGTTCTGGTCTTCCCAGTAGCTGCCGTCTTTCTGGCGGCCGAGATTGGCGATGGCCTTCACTTTGCCGGTCTTTACTTCCATGAGGATGCAGGTGCCGTGCTCTGCTTCGTTGCCCACCATCATTTTCATCAGCGCGTTCTCCGCGATGTCCTGCATGTTCACGTCCAGCGTGGTGATGATGTCTTTGCCGTTTTCCGGTTCGATGTCGTATCCTTCCACGGGCATATAGGTGCCGCCGGCGATGCGGCGCATAAGGCGTTTGCCGGTAACGCCGCTGAGATTGTCGTCGTAGGTCCTTTCCAGGCCCACGTTCTGCGCGTTCTCACGGGCGAGGCCGATGGTGCGGTTGGCGAGCAGTTTGAAGGGATTGATGCGTTTGTTCTTCGTTTCCACGATCAGGCCGCTTTTGTTGCGCCCGAGGCGGAACAGCGGGAAGTCGCGGAGCTGCTGGTATTCGTCGAAGCGGATGTCGCGTTTCAGCAGGAAGTAGCGGCTCTTTTTCTTGTATTCTTTTTTGAGCAGCTTTTTGTAGTCCGCGGCGGACCTGTCCCTGAAAAGCTCGGCGAGGCGGATGGAAAGCGAATCGACGTTATCGGCGAACACGGTGCTTTTGGGGTCGTCCAGCCCGTCGGCCTTGAAGTCGATGCGGATATCGAAATAGGGGATGGAGGTGGAAAGCATGCGGCCTTCTTCGGAGTAGATGGTGCCTCGGTCGGCGTCCAGGTCCATAAACGCGGTGTGCAGGCTGTCGGACATGCTGCGCCAGTAATCGCCCTGGATGTTCTGGATAAAGAATACCCGGCCAAGGATAGCCACGGCGAAAACGCCCATGCCGATAAGGCAAAGATAAGCGCGCCAAAGTATGTCCTTTTTAATCTCCATGCCGGGTTAGTGTCAGTATCGTTTGTTTGTTATTGCTCGTTTTCTGCTTTCTTTTTCACTTCGATGCGTTGCGGCGGGGTGCTCAGTTCTTTCAGGCCCAGCGGTTCCACGGCTTTGCTCACTTCGCTCAGCTTGCTGCGGAACATCAGTTCGCTCTTCACGCTGAGGTACTCCCATTTCAGCTCCTTGATCTCCCGGCTCAGCTTGTTGATGCGGCGTACTTTCTTTTCCGCGAGGTGACTGTTGGAAATGTATACCAGCGCGATCACGGCGAGGAAAAGAAGGAAGGGCAGGTTCCTGACGATCAGCTGATAGTTGATCCGCAGGCGCCATTCTTTCCTGGGCTCCCGCAAAAGGTCATCGGGGAGCGCATCTTCTTCCGGTATGTGCTTTTCTTCTTCCAGCAACGCTTAAAGGTTTAACGACAGTTTATACGCAATCTTTTTTCCGGTAACAAGGGGATAGGATGGAAGTAACGGTAACGGCTATATCTTTTCGGCGACCCTTAATTTGGCGCTCCTGCTTCGCGGGTTGGCCCGCAGTTCCGCTTCACCTGCCGTTATGGGCTTTTTTGTGATGAGCCTGAATATTTTTGGCGGGGTTTCGAAGCTGTACGGGTTCTCGTCCGCCGTTTCGAAGCTGCCAGCCTTCATATAGTTCTTCACCAGCCTGTCTTCCAGCGAATGGAAGGTGATGATCGACAGGCGGCCTCCCGGTTTCAGCACCTGGGCCGACTGGGCCAGCAGGTCTTTAAGAGCGCCCAGCTCGTCGTTTACGGCTATCCTCAGCGCCTGGAACACCTGTGCGAGGTATTTTGCGGGGTTGCCTTTTACCACGGGCTGTATGAGCGACTTGAACTCGGCGATGGTGCGCAGGGGGTGCGCTTTCCGCAGCTGTACGATCAGCCGTGCCAGGGTGCGGGAATTGGTCACTTCGCCGTAGTCCTGGAAAAGCTGGTGCAGGTGCTGTTCGGAATAGGTCTGGAGGATGTCCGCCGCGGTCACGGTGTTGCGCGTGTCCATCCGCATGTCCAGGTTCCCGTCGAACCGGGTGGAAAAGCCCCTGGCGCCGGTGTCGAACTGGTGGGAGGAAACCCCCAGGTCGGCCAGCAGCCCGTCCGCGTCCAATGCTTTGTGCAGCCGGAGAAAACGGTGCAGGTGACGGAAATTTTCCCTTACGAATATCACCCGGTCGTCCACGATGCGGTTGCGGTATGCGTCCTCGTCCTGGTCGAACACGATCAGCCGACCCTGCGGGCCCAGCTGTTCGAGGATGGCCCTGGAATGGCCGCCGCCGCCGAAAGTGGCGTCGATGTAAGTACCGTCCGGCCGGATCGCCATATTGGCCACCACTTCGTGGAGGAGAACGGGCAGATGATACTGTGATGCTTCCATATGCGCCGTTTTACGCTCCCGGGTTTGGCCCGTCGCCTCCGGCCATCACCTGCTGGGCGAGGCTGCTGAAGGCATCCGGTGAAAAATTATCAAAGAACTCCTGGTATTTCTGTTTGTCCCAGATCTCGATCTTGTTGTTGGCGGCCGTGAGCACGATGTCTTTTTCGAGCCCGGCGTGCGCCATCAGGTTCTTGGGGATGTTCAGCCTTCCCGCGCTGTCCAGCTCCAGGATGGTGGCCCCGTTGAGAAAATAGCGGCGGAATTCCCTAACTTTCGGATCAAAATCGTTCAACTTGCCAATTTTTTCCTGGATAGGCTGCCACTCGTTCATCGGGTACAGTGTCAGGCATTTTTCAAACCCGCGGTTCAGCACGAACTGGTTGCCCGCACTTTCTGCGATCTGCCGTTTAAAACCGGCAGGCAGCAGGAAGCGCCCTTTCGCGTCCAGCGTTGCTTCATATTCGCCTAAAAATCCTGTCATGCTGAGTTTTAGTACCTGATTTCCATTTTCTAACACAAAATAACACTTTTTCCCACTTTTAACCGAAAAAATGTATTATATATTTTTTCCACAGAAGCATAGCGCCTGCAAACGAGGGTTTGGACCGGGTTGTTTTGGAAGGGGTGTGGATAGATGTGAAGAGTGTGTGGAAAAAATGTTAATAATGTGAGTAAATATGTTGACAACCCTCAAAAGGATCGAAACAGCCACTTTTGCAAAATTTTAACGACCGCTTTCTTCATTCCTACCATTATTTACTTTTAATTCGTACCTTCGCGATTCTTTTTTATGAGGAAAATTCTCTTATATACCGGCCTTGCAGCCGCCATCATTGTTTCCGCATCCTGCAACAAGGAGCTGCGGAAGATCGAAAAAAGCAACGACCTGGAGAAAAAACTGGCGTACGCCGACAAGATGTACGAAAAGAAAAAATACCAGCTCGCACAAACCCTGTATGAGGAGATGATCCCCGTGTTCAAAGGCACCGACAAGTTCGAGCCCCTGTATTATAAATACGCCTACTGCTCTTTCTACCTGAAAGATTACCAGCAGGCCGCTTTCCACTTCAAAAACTACCTCGAGGCGCTGCCCAGCAGCCCCCGGGCGCAGGAAATCGACTACCAGCAGGCATATTGTTATTACAAGCTCTCCCCCAAGGCGTCCCTCGACCAGACCAATACCAACAAGGCCATCGCCAGCATGCAGACCTTCATCAACACCTATCCCAATTCCGATAAATCCTCGGAAGCCAGCGTGGTGATAGACCTGCTGAGAAGGAAACTCGAACAGAAAGAATACAACGCGGCCGAACTGTATTATAACCTCGGCCACTATAAAGCCGCCGGCGTGAGCTTCAAAAGCCTGATGAGGGCCTATCCCGATTCGGATAAAAGCGACAGCTACAAATACATGGCCATCAAGTCGTACTACCTGTACGCCAAAAACAGCGTGTATTACCGCCAGAAAGAACGGTACGAGACGGTGCTGACCGAATACATGGAGTTTTCAGACCGCTACCCGACCAGCGAGCTGAAAGAGGATGCGGAAAAATATTATAACTTAGCAAAAAATAACATCAAATCCCTGGAAAATGAGCAAAATAAAGAGAAGTCTAACCAGTAGCATCAATCCCTGGGTAGAGACCAGGAACACCACCGATATCAAGAACAGGACCGGTAACCTGTACGAATCGATTGCCATTATTGCCAAAAGGGCAAACCAGATCAATATCACCGTAAAGGAAGAATTGCATTCCAAACTGGAAGAGTTCGCCAGCCATACGGACAACCTGGAAGAAGTGCATGAGAACAAAGAGCAGATCGAGATCTCCCGTTTTTACGAAAGACTGGCCAATTCTGCTATCCAGGCTACCAATGAGTTCCTGGACAACAAGATCTATTTCCGTAAGAATGACGATGATCTGTATAGCTGATCTCGTTACAAAATACTAACTTCATAGCGGCAGAATGTTTCAATTCTGCCGTTTTTGTTTGTTCGCATGTTACAAGGGAAAAAAATTCTATTGGGAGTTACCGGCAGTATCGCCGCTTACAAGGCGGCCCTGCTTGTGCGCCTGCTGGTAAAGGAAGGGGCGGAAGTAAAGGTGATGATGACGCCG
>CBINIO010000039.1:0-14919 GCA_966250725.1 uncultured Chitinophaga sp. | reverse complement strand
TATCAAAAGCAAGGTTCATGATGTTGTAAATGTGTTCGCGCGTTACTGCCCACGCTATCTCAACCAACTCGCGTTCAGTGAAATGTTTCTGAGCTTCAGCAAACGTTTCGTTGGTGATCTTTTTATTCACCACGAGATAATCCGCCCGTTCGTTCTGGTTCCTGCGGCCGTACAGCAGCTCGTTGAAATTGGTGTGCACCTGCAGGGCCACGAGTATCAGCAGCATGGCTATGCCCAGCCCTACGGACGCCATCCAGAAGCGGCCGCGGCCAACGCCGGTGTGTATGATCTTTTTTAGAATCTCGTTGAACTGCATGTTATAATAAATAGCTTACGGTGTAGTCAAATCGTTGGTCGTGGTCGAGATCGGTGAGAACAAAACCGGCGTTCCGCGCGCGGCATTCTTCCGCGATCAGCGCGGCGGCCTTATCCGCGTTGGCATCGTCGAGATGGCTGAAAGGCTCGTCCATCATCAGCCATTCAAAAGGCTGCATCAGCGCCCTGATGATGGCGATGCGCTGGCGTTCCCCGTACGAAAGCGTGGCGCCCTGCTGCTGCAGCACATGCGTTACGCCGAGGCGCTCCGCAAATTCCAGCGCTTTCTCCTGCGGGTAAAAAGGCTGGGGCTGCATCACCCTTTTTAATTCGATGTTCTCCAAAGCGGTCAGCTGGTCGAACAGCCGCAGGTCCTGGAACACGACGCTTACCTGCCGCTGGCGGATGGCGCTCAGCTGGTCGCGGTCGTAGGACTGCCAGGGCCTTCCGTTGATGCTCACGGTGCCCGTATAGTCGTAACGGATATGATAGAGATAATGCACCAGCGTGGTTTTGCCGGTGCCCGAAGGCGCTTTTATCTTTACGAATTGTCCCGGTTGGAAAGTAACGTCGCGGTTCCAGATGTCGGACTGCCGCTGCAATATCCTTTCGCGCAGCGGCACCGGCACCACCGCAGAAAGCTGGATCTGCATATGTGGCGGTTGTAGGAATTAAATATAGGCAAAAAAAAGAAGCTGCCGGTGGTGCAGGCAGCTTCTTCCTCCGTTTGCACGGATAAAATAATTTTATTGAACGGGGGGCGGAGGAGGAGGAACGCTGTCCATCACCACCACTGCACTGTCCGTTAACTGCCAGTTTCCGGCATCTTCCGCTTTTTTCGCTTCAAAATAATTCCACATGGTTTTTGTGAAATTCGCAAGCTGCGCCAGCGAGTTCTGGTTTTCGTTCATAAAGTTCACTTCCATTACGGATTTCTGCGTATTGCCGCTGGAAGGCTGCGTGGAAACGGTCAGGTTTTTCACGAGACCTTTCGCCATGTTGACAATGCTATCCGGCACGCCGTGCATTTTATTCCCGGGCATGTTGTTCATCATTGTCTCCACGTCGAGGTACATGCTGAACACGCTGCCTTTGGCGGCGTCTACGGCTACGTCTTCCAGTTTGGCTTTGGTCTTGCCGGCTTCGTACTCGGCCAGCAGCGCCGGATCGGAGGCGGCGAGCACGCGTTTGTCGTTAATGGAAATGGCAACGTCGCCCATCGGCTGCTGCGGTACGTACTGGTCGCCCTGTTTGGAGAACATCGGCGCAACGAACTTGCTGCTCATCACTTTTTCGAAAGCGGCCTTGTCGCCCACTTTCATGTTGAACACATATTTTATATGCGGCTCTACCGACGAATCGCTCATGTTAAAATCGGATGCCACAATGGCGATCTCGCCTTTGAACGCTTTCAGGATATCGTCCAGCGTGATCTGCGCTTCGGCAAGGCCCATATTCGCAAAACCGTCCATACCCAGCAGCTTCAGGATGTCGCCCAGCATGCGCAGGTCGAAGTTCATCACGGCGAAGCCGAGGATATTTTCGGAAGGATAATTTTCGATCATGCTCATGTTCACCTTTTCCATCGGGTATTTCTTCATGATGGCCTGCAGCTCTTTACCCACATAGGAAGTGGAGTTCACCCTGATCTTGCCTTTCTCGAAATGGCCCGCGGCGGTAGTGAACGCGCCTTCGGTGAGCTTTTTGATATTGCCGGTCATCAGCGCGGCCATACCGGAAGGCGTGGTGGGGTTGAAGTTATAGATCTGCTCGCTGCTCATCCAGAAAAAGATGTCGCCTTTTTCCTTTTGAACGTTCTGGAACGATTCCACAGCGGCGATGGAGCCGTCTTTTTCCAGATGGAACAGCTTGTTGAGCGTTTCAACATTGTTGGAGGCTTTGGCGGGAGCGGCAGTGGTGTCGGCGGGGTCGAAACCGTCCATCCTTCTTGCCATCCCTTCGGGATCGATGGCGAACACGCCGATAACAAGCTCGTTGCTGAAGCCCACCGTAGCGTTGCCGTCCTCTACATATTTAAAGTCCGTGCCGGCCTTTACTTCTTTCTTTGATTTTTCCCTGACGAACGCTTCGAATTTGGCGGCGTCCTTCAGTTTGGCATAAGCGGCTACAAAACCTTTGCCGCCGGCTTCGCCGGGTACCATGGAAATGAATACGTCGCCTTTCAGGTCAACCCCTGAATTTTCGGCGTCTTTCATAGCTTTGGCGATAGCGCTGGAAGTGTCCTGGGTCTGCACGGCGTCGAACAGCTTGTCGACGGTAAGACCTTCTTTCACCAGCTTGTCCTGGATCTGGGCGGAGTTGAAGCCCAGCACCAGTGCGGCGTTTTTGGGAATGTGCCGGCCCTGCTCAGGGGTTTTGGAACAGGCGGATAACAATAACACCGCCGCTCCTGATAAGGCAAGCAGTGTTCTGGAAATCATTCTTTTCATAAAGAGAAAGATGTTAAAATGGATTTGAGAATTACGGGTAAAAATACAAGGTTTTTTGCTAATACGTTTAAATTTGTTCATATCCAAACCAAACCCCGGTACTTTCAACAATTTATCTACCTTTGCATATATCTGAATTTTAACCATTTACTGAAGAACCGTTTACTATGTACCTGATCCTCCTGCAGTACATCCGCCCCGTTGCGGCAATCGAGCATTATATGGACGCGCACAACGCTTTCCTGGAAAAACAGTACCGGGAAGGGAAATTTATTATTTCGGGCAGACGGAAACCCCGCACGGGCGCTATCATATTATGCCGCGCCGGCAGCCGCCGCGAGGTGGAATCGATCATGGCGGAAGACCCGCTGGACAAATTCCAGCTGGCCGTGTACGACATCATCGAGTTTGAGCCGAACACTTTTGAAATGGCGGACATCAGCTCCTGACCCGCCCTTCCCCCTGCAGTCATTTCCCCCGCAACCGCGCATGCGGCCGCGAAGCGCCGCCATCTTAAAAATGCAACACCTCCGGCCGTTCCCACATTTGAGCTGAACACCAATACTAAATCGATTTTGTTAAACCCGGGAATTGCTTCAATGGAAAAAGCCGGTCTGGATCACCGGCTCTTTTGTCTCCCAGGGAAAATTTATGAATGAATTAATGCATTACTACGCCGCCGGAATGACGGCACACATATAGTCAGGATTGGAGGATGGGGGTTATTTTTTGTCGTTGTACTTCTTTTCGGCGTCTTTCGCCTTTTCAAAATCGAGGATCACAGAGTTGATGCAATAACGCAGCCCCGTTGGCGGTGGGCCGTCGTCGAACACATGCCCGAGATGCGATTTGCAGCGGCCGCATTGTACTTCGGTACGCTGCATGCCGTGCGTATTGTCCGGCGTATAGATCACGCTGGTTTTGCTGATGGGCTGGTAAAAGCTCGGCCAGCCGCAACCGCTTTCAAATTTGGTGTCTGACACGAAGAGCGGATTGCCGCATGCTGCGCAATAGTAAGTGCCTTTGTCCTTTGCATTCCAGTATTTACCCGTAAACGCCCATTCTGTTCCTTTCTGTCGGGCAATTTCATAAACATCGTTGGGTAAAAGGTTTTTCCATTCAGCGTCTGTTAGGTTTACTTTACCAGTATCCGTGCGGGAGTACACCGGATTCTTTTTTTCGTCCATTGTATTGGTTTTTTTCCCGTTCTGGGAGTATGTGCACTGGCTGATCAATAGCGCCAGCCCTAAAATTAGAAGATTCCACAATTTCATACCAGTAATTTGATTCCGCGTTAACTACGCTTTAACGCCTTTGTTAATAACAGGGATTCTTGTCTCCTTATCAGCCATCTTAAAGGTACGAAACACAGGCCCGAATGGATTGCAAACGGATTGTATTTAACAATATTTTTTATTGCTACCTTTACGCCAAAAGGCAGGCAAGTGGCGGATATCATCAACTTATTACCGGACAATTTAGCAAACCAGATTGCGGCAGGCGAAGTGATCCAGCGGCCCGCTTCGGCGGTAAAGGAGCTGCTAGAGAACGCAGTAGACGCCGGGGCGACCGAAATTCAGCTTTTCATAAAAGACGCAGGCAAAGAACTTGTGCAGGTGATAGACAATGGCAGCGGCATGAGCGATACCGATGCGCGGATGTGTTTCGAGCGGCATGCCACCTCCAAGATCAGCTCCATCGACGACCTTTTTCACATCCGTACCATGGGGTTCCGCGGCGAAGCCCTTGCTTCCATCGCCGCCGTAAGCCAGGTGGAGCTGAAAACGCGCCGCAGCGGCGACGAATTAGGCTCCTTTATCGAAATCGACAACAGCGTCATCAAAAGGCAAGAACCCTGCCAGGCGGCTTTGGGCACCAGCATTGCCATGAAGAACCTGTTTTTCAACGTTCCCGCGCGCCGCAACTTCCTCAAGAGTAACGCGGCGGAAATGCGTCATATTGTGGATGAATTTATACGGGTGGCCCTCGCCTTCCCGCATCTCCAGTTCTCCCTCAACAGCAACGGCCAGCAAATGTTCCACCTCGAAAAAGGCTCGCTCAAACAAAGAGTGGTGAACATCCTCGGCCAGCATTACAACGCCAAACTGGTGACCGTAAAGGAAACCACCGATTATATGAACATCCACGGCTTCGTGGGCAAACCCGAAACGGCGAAAAAAACACGCGGCGACCAGTTCTTTTTTGTGAATAACCGGTTCATCAAAAGCAGCTATCTCAATCACGCCGTGATGAACGCTTTTTCGGAGATGATCCCCGCGGACAGCTACCCGCTGTACGTGCTGTTCATCGATCTCGATCCCGCGCATGTGGACATCAACGTGCACCCTACCAAACAGGAGATCAAGTTCGACGACGAGCGCATCCTCTACGCCTTTGTGCAGTCCGCCATCAAACATGCGCTGGCGCAGTTCAGCGTTACGCCCGCGCTGGATTTCGATCTTGATCCCGGCATCCAGCAGCTGGACGCGCTCACGCAGCCTTTCACCGAACAAAAAAAGGCGCAGTCCGCCAACACTTCCATCTACAAGACCTTTACGCACGCCAACCAGGCGCACGTGATCGATAAAAGCAGCAACCTCCAGCACTGGAAAGAGCTTTACGGCGAACCTTCGCGGCCGGACAACGATCTGCCGCCGCAGGAAACGCCGCACACGCACAGCACCAGCACCGCCTCCGTGATAGACGAGCGCTGGCAGGAAGCCGCCACCGATCACAAAGTGCCTGTGCAGGTACACCAGCAATTCATTCTCTCGCAGATCAAATCCGGTTTTATACTGATAGACCAGCGCGCGGCGCACGAGCGCATCCTGTACGAACGTTACCAGAAAGCGTTGTCCGACAAACCCATGGCTACGCAGCAAAGCCTGTTCCCGCAAACGCTGGAGCTGCTGCCCGCGGACGCGCTCATCATCACCGAAATGCTGCCGGACCTGCAGGCGCTGGGTTACGACCTGGAACCTTTCGGCCAGCATACTTTCGTGGTGCGCGGCACTCCCGCCGATATTCAAACGGGTAACGAACAGGCCAGCATCGAAGGTTTGCTGGAGCAGTTCAAACATTTCAGCAACGAGCTGAAGCTCAACCGCCGCGAGCGCCTCGTGCGCTCCATCGCGCGCAACAACGCCATCCCTCCCGGCAAAATACTCGGCACAAGGGAAATGCAGAACCTCATCGACGAACTGTTCGCCTGCGCCACGCCCAACGTTTCGCCGGGCGGGCGTTTCACGTTCATCTCGTTCAAGCTGAACGATCTTGAAAAAATGTTTGAAAGGGGAATATAACCGGGGATCAGCCTCTCAGTATTTCCATCGCGTCTTTCAACTGGTGGTACAATAAGGAATAGGCTTTATAGTTCCGTTGGTAGATGTGCAGGTGCGCTTCGTCCGGCTCGAACACCCTTGCGGCGGCCGCGGGGCTGAACTGCCAGGCGTCTATCTGCTCGAGCGCGTGCCAGCCGAGCAAAGCCGCGCCAAGCGCGGAGGCGTCCTCGTCCTGGTGCAGGAGCATGGGTTTCTGGAAAATGTCCGCCAGCAATTGTATCCACAGCGGCGAAGCTGTAAAGCCCCCGCTCACCGTCACTTCGTGCACGTCGCCCACCACCGTTTCCAATGCTTCGCCCACGCTGTACAGGCCATAACAGATGCCTTCTATCAGCGCGCGCTGGAAGTGCGGCGACCCGTGCTGCTGGCGGATGCCGACGTATGCGCCGGTGGCCCGGCTGTCCCATACGGGCGCGCGTTCGCCAAGCAGGTAAGGCATGCACAGCAGCCCGTCCGCGCCGGGAGGCGCGGTGAACGCGGTTTTAAGGAAGTCGTTATAATCGGACCAGGGCAGGAACGCTTTGGAGAACCATTGCAAAGCGCCGCCGCCGTTGTTCACCGCGCCGCCGCATACATAATGTTCGGGCGTGAGCAGGTAAGAAAAAAGACGGCCCTGGTCGTCGTCCGCCGGTTTGCCGGTCATCATGCGCATGGCGCCGCTGGTGCCGATGGTGAGCGCGGCATGACCGGGCTGTACCGCTCCGCTGCCGAGTTGCGCGAGGCAACCGTCGCTGCTGCCGGTGAGTATCAGCGTGTCCGCCGGAACGCCGAGGGCCTGCGCCATGGCGGGATCCATACCGATGAGCAAACGCGTGGTCTCCACCGGTATGGGCAGCCGTTCTTCGGTAACACCGGCCAGCTCCAGCGCGGGCGCGTACCAGTCGAGCGTGCGAACGTCGAACAGCCCCGAGCCGGATGCCACGGAATAATCGGTCACGTATTCGTGAAAGCAGCGGTAAAGGAACAGCTCCTTAATGCCGGCGAAGCAGGCGGCCTGTTCGAATATCTCCGGCTGGTGCTCCCGCAGCCATTGCAGCTTGCAAAGCGGGCTCATGGGGTGAATGGGCGTGCCGGTGGCCTGGTATATCTTTTTCCCTTCGGGGGAATTTTTTAACGCGGTGGCATATTTTTCCGCCCGGTTGTCCGCCCAGGTCATCAGCGGCGTCAGCGGTTCGCCGTCGGCGTCCACGGCCATAAAGCTGTGCATGGCGCTGCTGAGCGCAATGGCGGCGGGCGGCGCGCCCATCTCTTCCACCGTTTGACGGATGGCCGTTATCACCGCGGAAATGATCTGCTCGGGGTCCTGCTCGCTGAAGCCGGGTTGCGGGTGCAGGGTCGGGTAGGATTGTCTTCTGGATGCCGGGATGTGCCCGGAAGGCGTCACAGCTACCGTTTTGGCGCTGCCCGTTCCGATATCAACGCCCAGGATATATGGTGTCTTCGTTGTCATAGAATAGAAGCCGAAAGTAAAAAACACCTTCCATTTTCCACATTTAATTTATAGATTTAAAAACTCAGGTCGAATCTTATTAACAAAAATCCACGTTCAAAACCATGGCATTTGAGATTAAAAAACAGGCGAAGTCGTACGATGTATGCATCATCGGCTCCGGCGCAGGAGGAGGCATGGCTGCCAAAGTGCTGTCTGAAGCAGGCCTGAAAGTGGCCCTGCTGGAAGCAGGCCCGAAATACGATCCGGCCGATCCCGCACAGCAAACGCAGCTGAAATGGCCTTATGAATCGCCGCGCAGGGGCGCGAGCACCACCCGGCCTTTCGGCGACTTCGATGCGGCGTACGGCGGATGGGAAATTAACGGAGAACCCTATACGAAAAAGAACGGCACGCAGTTCGACTGGTTCCGCTCGCGTATGGTGGGCGGCCGCACCAACCACTGGGGGCGCATTTCGCTCCGCTTCGGCCCAAACGATTTTAAGCACCACAGCCTCGACGGGCATGGGGACGACTGGCCCATCGGCTACGACGACGTAAAACCTTTCTACGACCGCGTGGATAAAATGATCGGCGTGTTCGGCTCCAAAGAAGGCATTTACAACGAGCCGGACGGCTACTTCCTTCCGCCTCCCAAACCGCGCCTGCACGAGCTGATGGTGAAAAAGGCCGGCGACAAGCTCGGTATTCCCGTCATCCCTTCAAGGCTTTCCATTCTTACCCGCACCGTGAACAAAGACCGCGGCGCGTGTTTTTATTGCAGCCAGTGCAGCAGGGGCTGCACCATTCACGGCGACTTCTCCTCTTCCACCGTGCTTATAAAACCGGCCATGAAGAACGGGAACGTTGACCTGTACACCAACGCCATGGCCCGCGAGGTGATCACCGACGCCAGCGGCAAGGCCACCGGCGTGAGCTATGTGGATAAAACCGATCTGCAGGAATATGTGGTGAACGCCCGCGTGATCGTGCTGGCGGCCAGCGCCTGCGAATCCGCGCGTTTGCTGCTCAATTCCCGGTCGTCCGTGCACAAGGACGGGCTGGCCAATTCCAGCGGCGTGGTGGGCAAATACCTGCACGACAGCACCGGCGCATCGCGCGGCGCTTACATTCCGGCGCTCATGGACCGCAAGCGGTACAACGAGGACGGCGTGGGCGGCATGCACATGTATATTCCCTGGTGGCTCGACAATAAAAAGCTCGACTTCGCGCGCGGCTATCACATCGAAATGGGCGGCGGCATGCACATGCCGGGTTACGGTTTCGGGTTCGGGATAGAAAACCTGCAAAGCAGGAACCCTGCCGCGGCGGGCATCACGCCGGGCGGCTACGGCGCTTCGCTGAAAAACGAATACCGCCGGTATTACGGTTCCACCGTGGGTTTTGCGGGAAGGGGCGAGGCCATTGCGCGGGAAGACAACTATTGCGAAATAGATCCCAATGTTGTGGACAAATGGGGCATTCCCGTACTGCGCTTCCATTATACCTGGAGCGAGCACGAGATCAAACAGGCCAAACATATGCAGGATACTTTCGAGCAGATCATCCATGAAATGGGCGGCATCCCGCTGGGGAAAAAGCCGGGCGCCGAATCGATGTACGGGCTGGAAAACCCCGGCCGCATCATTCACGAAGTGGGTACCACCCGCATGGGCGACGATCCGAAACGTTCCGTGCTGAACAAGTTCAACCAGGCGCACGACGTGAAGAACGTGTTCGTGGTAGATGGCGGCGCGTTCGTGTCGCAGGCGGACAAAAACCCGACCTGGACCATCCTCGCGTTGTCTCTGCGCGCATCAGAATATATTGTGGACGAATTGAAAAAACAAAACCTGTAATTATCATGGACAGAAGAGAATCGCTCAAAGCCTTGGTAATAGGCTCTTTGTCAACCGGCGTGCTGCTTAGCGCCTGCGAAACCAAGCCCGGCGAAAAAGCCAAAGTAGGCGCCGGCGTGCTGAAAGATTACGGCCGCACGCCTGAAGAAGTGCTGCGCGACGAATCGCTTTTAAAAGAAACGTTCTTTACCGCCGCGGAAATGAAGACCATTACCGTGCTGGCGGATATCATCATCCCGAAAGACGAAACGTCCGGCAGCGCTTCGGACGCAAAGGTGCCGGAATTCATCGAGTTCATCGTAAAAGATCAGCCGGCGCACCAGACGCCGATGCGGGGCGGCCTCCGCTGGCTGGACGTGTATTCGCTGAAGCAGCACGATAAAATTTTCACCGATCTTTCTAAAGAGCAGCAGCTGGCGATCGTGGACAAAATCGCGTATCCGGGGAAAGCGGCGCCGGAGCTGAGCCAGGGCGTGAGCTTTTTCAGCCACATGCGCAATCTTACGGCCACGGGCTTTTTCACCAGCGAAATGGGCCTGAAGGACCTTGGCTACCAGGGCAACAAACCCAACGTCTGGGACGGTGTTCCGGATGATGTGCTTAAAAAATACGATCTCGCGTACGACGAAAAAATGCTGGCCATCGCCATCAAACCGGATGACCGGGGCAAGGTGATGACCTGGGATGATTGAGATGGCGCATGAGAAACTTTTGCGTAGCGGCAGGTTACCGGGATTTTGGAACGGTGACTTGCCGCTTTTATGTGTAGCCTATGTCCGCAGCACTAACATCTGCCAAACCTGTTTCCCTCAATTGATTGATCGTATCCTCAACAATCAGGCAAAAATCGTTAAACGTAATATTCTCTTCTTCCAGCCCAAGCTTTTCAAGCACTTCGGGTAATCCCTTTTCAAATTCCCGGTATTCCCTTTTTAATGTCGCCGTACCCGGAATGGTGACCCTACGCGAAGAAGTTTTTAACCAGTCGCGTACTTTTTCAATGATCTTGTCCGGGTCATTGTCATGCGCTTTAGTGTCAATTCCGCTGAGATCCGAAATGTATTTCTGATAGAGATACTTTTTGCGCTCGAATACAAGCCCTGATTTCGTTTGCTGCTCTCTGGTTCCGAAATGTTTTGCAGCAAAAAATAATCCCGCTTCAAATGGCATGTTAAACCTGGGCAAACCCTCGCTATTCACCTCAATACGTGAAATGTCGTGAATACCGTACCGGCAATCCGTAATGCAACGCATAATTTTATGAAGCCGGTTATCCGTACCGTCATCCTCATTTAATGCTGTGATGGGACTAAAACCGCACCTGTAGATGGCATATACCATAGCATACAACAATGGTCTGTAGCCATCGTCGAAGGGACAGTTTATAAAGACTTTGTCGTTATATTCGTGGGTTAACTGCATACGTATCGTGTTGAAAATGGCTGGTTGTTCTTCGCTTATTTTGTTTTGCGACTTTTAGAGGACGGCGCTTTTTCTGACTCAGCGGAAGCCCTTCCAAACACTGCCTTCACCGCCGCCGTTATTTTTGCGCGCGGTATCGAAGTTTTTCTTTTGACTCTTTTTAGTTTTATTTCTCTCATGTTCTGGAGTTAAAGGATTACATAATATATCTCGTGGAAAACACCTGGTTGCGGCGACGTTATTCCGGCATACTGACTTTTTGAGCAGCCGCCTTTCTGGCTTTTTCTGCAGCCTCCTCTAACAGCACCGCTTTCACCGCCGCTCTTATCTTTGCCCGCGGTATCGAGCTCTGCCTTTTGACTCTTTTTAATTTTATCCCTCTCATATTCCGAAGTTAAAGAAATCTCTTTTTCAACTTTGAAAATTCCGCGTAATTATTTTTTACTGGACATGTTCCTTAAACACTTTGTTCAGCCAGCGCAGCATCACGAAGATGAGACCCGCCGCGAAACCAAGCAGCACGAAATTCACCAGGAAATAATTCATCTTGTTATCGTACGTATCCCACAACGCGGCGAGCACACCGGATAGTTTGTTACCAATGGAAGTAGCCAGGAACCAGCCGCCCATCATCAGCGAAGTAAAACGCGGCGGGCTGAGCTTTGATACAAGGGAAAGCCCCATGGGACTGAGCAGCAGCTCGCCTGCCGTGATCACGCCGTAACAGCCGAACAGCCACCACATCGACGATTTTTCCGCGCCGTTGTTGCAGAAATAAACGGCCGCCACCATCATAAAGGTAGACAGCGACGATATCAGCAAACCCCATGCGATCTTCGTGGGCGTGCTGGGCTCGCGGTTACGTTTGCGCATATACGTGAACAAGGCCACGATCAGCGGCGTGAGAATGATCACAAAGAACGGGTTCACCGACTGGAACAATTCGGTGTTCACCACGCTGATGCTGCCGCCTTCCGCAGGCATATGCTCCGGCGCCACGTTCTTGAGATAAACGGGCACACCCAGCTCTTTGACGGGCTGGCCTTCCGCATCCTTTATCACCCTGAACTCATGATCGTATGCCACTACGGAATCCGTAACGTTGGTCACCGATTCGGCGAGGTACAACGATTGGGCCGGCGCTTCGATGGCGGGCGCCAGCTCGCGGTCGGTGTAGAACTGCGCCCAGGTGGTGAGCGCGGTGCCGTTCTGTTTGAACACCGCCCAGAACATTACGGACACGGCAAAGATGGCGAGCAGCGCTTTGACGGGTTGTTTGTCGCCCGCGCTGGCCTTGCGCAGCAGGTTGGCGAAAAAATAAATGATGGGCAGGCAGGCGAAGATAAACGCGTCCGTGGAATCGGAGCCGAAGATGTTGCCGGGAATGACCCATCCGATATACCCTACCGCCAGCACCGGCAGGAACACCTGCGCGAAAATGCTGCCCAGCGGCATATCCCCGGGCTGCTCGGGTTTGCGCACATCGGCATGCCTGTAATGTTTCAGCCCGGCGATAAAAATGATCACCCCGAGGAACATGCCGATGCCGGCGGCGATAAACGCCGCGCCCCAGTTGATGCTGTTGCGCAGGTAGGCGGCAAAAAAGGTGCAGATGAACGCACCGATGTTGATGCCCATATAAAAAATGTTATACCCCGTGTCTTTCCGCGGTTTGTACTGCGGATCGTTGTACACGTTGCCGAGCAGAGTGGAAATGTTGGGTTTGAAGAAGCCGTTCCCCACGCAAATGAGCGCCAGCGACAGGTAAAACACGGTCAGATTCTGAACGGACAGCCCGATGTAACCAAAACCCATCAGGATGCCGCCGATGATGATCGACCTGGAATACCCCAGCTTGCGGTCCGCCAGCAAGCCGCCCACGAACGGCGTGAGATAAACAAAGGCGATAAAAGTGCCGAAAATATCCACGGCCTTTTTACGGTCCATGGCCCATCCGCCGCTTTCGGCGTCCGTCAGGTAGAGCTGGAGAATGGCCAGCAGTAGGTAAAAACCGAACCGTTCCCACATTTCGGAAAAAAACAGGAACGGCAACGCAACGGGATGTTTGCGGTGGAGCGACATTGTTGTAACAGTTTTGGTGGCGGCTAAAATAACATTAAAACGGCAATCCGGTCAAAATTAATGGGAACATAACGGGATGGTTTATTAACTTGTAATTCGTACCGGCAGGGGCTTTTCGCAGGCCCCTCTATAAAATCGATTTAGCACGTCTGCCGCTTATCGAGTAATTTGGAAATTCTAATGATTTTTCTATTATATTGAACGAAAATTTATCAAATCATGGTTCAGGAAAAAAATAACGAAGGAAACCAGATTTCACGTAGATCATTTCTAACTACTGGCGCAACAGCAGCAGCCGGTTTCATGATCGTTCCACGTCACGTATTAGGAGGAAAAGGAAAAGGCTATACCGCCCCCAGCGACAGGCTGCGCGTTGCAGGCATAGGCGTTGGCGGTAAAGGACAAAGCGATATCGCCGAATTCGCCAAAGGCCCGGCAGACATCGTGGTGTTGTGCGACGTGGACGACAACCGTGCGGCCACCTCGGTGAAACGTTTCCCGAAAGCGAAGTATTACAAGGATTTCCGCGAAATGCTGGACAAAGAGCACAAAAACATCGATGCCGTGTCCGTATCCACGCCGGACCACACCCACGCCGTAGCCGCCATGGCCGCCATGCAGCTCGGCAAACACGTATATGTGCAAAAGCCGCTTACGCATGACATTTACGAAGCGCGCATGCTCACCGAAGCAGCCAAAAAATACAAAGTAGTGACCCAGATGGGCAACCAGGGCGCATCCGGCGACGGCGTGCGCCAGCTCATGGAATGGTACAACGCCGGCCTCGTGGGCGACGTGCATACCGTTTACTGCTGGACCAACCGCCCCGTTTGGCCGCAGGGCATTCCCTGGCCTACCACTTCGGCGCCGGTCCCCAAAGGGCTCGACTGGGACCTCTGGCTGGGCACCGCTCCCAAAAAAGATTATGTGGACAAGCTCGTGCCGTTCAACTGGCGCGGCTGGTGGGATTACGGTACCGGCGCCCTTGGCGACATGGGCTGTCATATCGTGGAACCTCCCTTCCGCGTGCTCGGCCTCGGCTACCCCACTTCCGCGGAAGCCAGTGTGGGCAGCGTGTATGTGGACGAGTTCAAACAGGGATATTTCCCGGACAGCTGTCCCCCTTCTTCCCACGTGATCATGAACTTCGCGGGCAAAGCCGGCGACATCAAGCTGCACTGGATGGACGGCGGCATACAGCCCGCACGCCCCGAAGAGCTGGGCCCGAACGAAAGAATGGGCGACGGCGGCAACGGCGCGCTTTTCATCGGCACCAAAGGCAAAATGATGTGCGGAACGTACGGCATGTACCCTTCCCTGCTGCCCTCCAGCCGCAACTCGGAAGTAAATGTGCCGAAAACCATCGCGCGCGTGCCGGAAGGCCACTACGTGCAGTGGGTGAACGCCTGTATCGCGGGTTATGGCAAAAAAGAACTGAGCGCTCCGTTCGAGATCGCCGGTCCGCTCACGGAAACCATCCTGATGGGCAACCTCGCCATCCGCAGCTACGACGTACGCAAACCGAAGGCGGACAACAAGGGCTTCGATTATCCCGGCCGTTATATCAAACTGCTCTGGGACGGTCCGAACATGAAGATCACCAACTTCGACGACGCCAACCAGTTCGTAAAACGCAACTACGCCAACGGCTGGACGCTCGGAAAATAAGCGCCATCCTTATCGGACATACAAAAGCCGGGGCGCAAACCCCGGCTTTTTATATTTTCGGCAAAAGCGGTTAACGGAACAGCTCTTTAAAATCCCTTTTGAATTCCTGCCATTCCTCGTCCGCCCTTTTCATGGATTTGTCCAGGTTCTCTTTTGTTTTGTCCCAGGCTTCGGCGGTGCTGTTGCGCACTTCTTCCAGGCGCTGGCCCAGGTCGTCGCGCACTTCTTCAAGATCTTTCCGGGCTTTCTCGCTTTTTTTGCTGCCGTCTTTTTTCAGCTCTTCGATGCGCGCGTCGAGGCTGTCCATTTTTTCTTTGATGGCCGCGGAAGCTTTGTCTTTCTGCTCCTTCAGG